>CALLKH010000336.1 GCA_938008425.1 uncultured Planctomycetaceae bacterium
AGGCGACGCTCGCGCTCTACGCCGACATCAGTAAATCCGGTCCGAAGGTTCCGCCGGGCGATGTTCAACCCGTGGCATTGGAGGACGGCCGAATCCAGGTCGGAGACATCATCTTCGACACCTGGACCGAGTTTCATATGTCAGACTACTTCAGGCGCCATGCCCATCATTGCGGCACACCGGCGCCAAGCCCCGGCGATCCCCGCGCCACGCCGACAGACTGCAGTACGACCATCACCAATCCCCAGGCCGATCCTTCCTATGCCCCGACCGTGAAGTACCGCATTCCGGTCGTTGTTCACTGCATTCAGAGCAGTTCCGGCCAGGGGTTTATTTCGCATGCCAACGCGCTCGGCCAGATCGGTGTGCTCAACGAAGACTTCCAGGCTGTCGCCGGCTCAAACGGCTCTGCGGGAACGAATACCCAAATCGAATTCTATCTTGCAACGGAGAATCCGGCGGGGCTGCCCACAACCGGAGTCACTTATACCACCAATGATGCGTGGTTTAACGACCAGCCGGGCTACTGGAACACGCTGGCGTGGGACACGTCACGCTATCTCAATATTTACACCAACAACCTGGACCCGTTCCTGCTGGGTTATGTGCCCTCATTCCCGGCCGAGGGATTTGATCTCGGCACCGCGTCCGATCGAGTCGTTGTTCGATGGAACGTATTCGGCCCGCAGGCGCCGGACCCCACGTCAAACCTGGGCCGCGTCGCCACGCACGAGGTCGGTCATTATCTCGGGTTGATGCATACGTTTGAAGGCTGCGGTCCCACGACCTCGCCGGGTTGCTATACCTCCGGCGACCTCATCTGTGACACCCCGCCTGAAACCGGGCCAAACTTCGGGTGCACGGATTTCAATACCTGCGGGAATCCGGATGCAATCGACAACTACATGAACTACTCGGACGAGCCGTGTATGCGGCGATTCACGCCCGAGCAGGCCAGAAGAATGCGTTGCACCCTGATAAACTACCGCCCCAACCTCTATTCGATCGCGGATCCGTCAGCCGGCGCCTGTTGTCGAATTAATTTGAGTTGCACCGTCACGTCGGCGCCGGACTGCATTGCCCTCGGCGGCATTTTCAAGGGGGCCGGCATCACCTGCGGTAGCGACACCTGCTCGGTTTCGGTCTCCGCGGCGGAGACTTGCGCGTCGGCCCAAATCCTCACCACCGGTTTTTCACACACCGGCTCGACGGTGGGCTGGGTGAACGACTACACCGGCACGACAAACACCTGTGGCACACTATTCGGACCCGAAAGCAGCATGGGGCCGGACGCCGTCTATGGATTTCAATCGCCCGGCGGCGGCACCGTCGCCGTATCTCTCGTGCCCACGGGGCTGGCGGATCTCTCGGTGTACGCGGTCACTGATTGCGGCTCGATCGCAGGAAGTTGCAAGGGAGGCGCGGACCTCAACAGCTTTGGCCAACCGGAGTCGTTCATCTTCCCGGCCACTGCGAATACGCTCTACTACATCATCGTCGATGGTTACCAGAATGGTTCCTTCTCTTCCGGACCCTACAAAATCAACGTGTCGATCAACGGAAGCCCGACCGGCGCATGCTGCCTTCCCAGCGGCGCATGCGACACCGGCGACCAAGGCCAGTGCGAGGCGGTCGGCGGGGACTACATGGGCAATGGCTCCGTCTGCGCCAACGCGAATTGCCCGCAGCCGCCGCCGACCGGCGCCTGCTGCGATGAAAACGGAAACTGCTTCATCAGATCTGAATCGCAGTGCCTCACTGCCGGCAATTCGTACGCGGGCGACTTCACAGCCTGTACGCCGTCGCCGTGTGTTGACCCCTTCGGCGCATGCTGTCAACCGGACGACGCCTGTGAGGAGACGTTGCGTTCGCTCTGTGAAGCGGCCGGCGGTTCGTTCCTCGGCGTGAATACCGAATGCTCCGACCCCCTTTGCGTGAATATCCCGGGCGCGTGCTGCATGATCGACGGTTCCTGCGAAACTCTGCTCCAGGCGGATTGCACGGCAATGAACGGACTCTTCAAGGGACGTGCGAAGTTGTGCGCCGCCGTGAGCTGCCCGATGCCGACCGGGGCCTGTTGTGTCGCCGATGCGCCCTGCTCACTGAAGTCGAAGGTGGCCTGCATGAACGCCGGCGGCACCTACAAGGGTGATCAGACCGCCTGCACGCCCGCTTCCTGTCCGCAGAGCACCCCCACCGGCGCCTGCTGTCAGGCCGACGGCTCGTGCAGCCAGATCGAGGAGGACGACTGCGCCGACGCAAACGGCACCTATCGCGGAAACGGAATCACATGCGCCCAGGCCACCTGCCCCCAGCCGACCGGCGCCTGCTGTTTCGGCGGCGGAACGTGTTCGGTCCTCACTCAGGTCGCGTGTCAGTCGGCGACGGGATCGTTCGCCGGAGCCGGCGCGGCATGCGGCGATTGTTCCGATACCTGCCCGGATGATCCTGACAAGACGGCGCCGGGCATCTGTGGCTGCGGCGTGCCGGACGTGGATTCCGACGGCGACGGAACGCTCGACTGTCGCGATAATTGCCCCGAGGATCCGGTCAAGACGCAGCCGGGCAATTGCGGTTGCGGGAAGCAGGAGCTTACGCCCTGCCCCGACGATCCGCCCGTCGGCAACGGCGGCCTGTGCGGCGGAGGCGGCGGCTTCTTCTCCAGCCAGGTGCTGCTGATCGGCCTCGGAATCGGGCTCGCGCGCGCTCGGCGCAGGCGACGATAGGCTCACGATCGACTCTTGAGACGATCGGTGGCAACGAATCACTAAATTGCCGTGTCCGGTCGCCGGCCGGGTCGTTCCAGACTGATCGCGCCTGCCGGTCCCCGGGTCGCGGGCGATCGAGCGGTTACTTTTTCTTCCTGACCGGTCCCTGGAAGGTTTCCTGATACGCACCCTCGTTGAAACCGACGAGCAGCGTTTTTCCCTTCAGAATCGTCGGCGCTCGAAGGTTGCCCGTCGGCCCGAGAACCACGCTGAGAATCTCGTCGTCACTCGGCCGGTCCCGTTCCAGATCAATCATGACCGAGGACTTGCCGCGAGCAGCGATGATTCTCGCCACGCCACGGGCAAGGCGCAGAACCTCGTCCCGCGTAATCCGGCGCTTGCCGGCATCCGTCAACTCAACAACATGAGCCTTCTTCTTCGCAAGGAACCCCTGCGCCCGGATACAGGTCGCTCAGCCCTTGCGGTGGTAGTACCAGTTGACATCCGTTGCCACTGTTTATCACTCCTTGGAATAAGATCACCTCACCCCGAGAATAGTTTTTGGCCGTCATTTCGGCAACGCCCCGAACTTCCGCCCTCAAAGTGCCGTCGCCGATAACGTCGGGAAATCGATCTGATGCACGGTGTCGGCCGCGACGATACCGACAGGTGGCAGTTCTCGCGTCGTGAAACCGGTCGGCGATCCGTTCAACCGAGTCGGTTTACGACGCGAAGGCCGTGCGAACATCGGAGGGGCATCGCAATGGACGAGGGACGCATCGAACGACTGGAATCGAGCTTCAGACTGATCGCTCCGCGCGGTCCTGAGCTCATCGATCACTTCTTCGCGCACCTGTTTTCGAAGAATCCCGCCCTGCGGCCGCTCTTCCCCCGGGACATGACCGCGCAGAAGCAGAAGTTTCTCGCGTCGATTGCGCTTGTCGTGAAGAACTTTCGCAGGCCGGAGTCGCTTCGACAGCCGTTCGTCAACCTGGGGCGGCGACACGTGGGTTACAAGGCGCTGCCCGAGCACTTTCCGATCATGCGCGAGACGCTGATCGGCGTGATGCGCGACATGACCGGCCCCGCATGGAACAGCCAATTCACCGAGGATTGGACGACCATCCTGAATCTCGTTCTCGCGATGATGCTCGAAGGTCGCGATCTGGAACTGAAGTCGACGAAGTACGCCATGTCGGCCCGCTGAGGGCTTGAGCCGCGCGAAAACCGCATTGAAATCACGCGGTGTTTGCATGGCCATCATATCCGCGGATTCGTCCTTCCCCACCGAGTCGCGAGTCTGCCTGCGATACGGGTTCGCATCGCTTCGGATGAGTCGCTAGAATCCCGATCCATGATCGTCGAAAACGCCCGCACCATCCTTGGAACCGGAGTTTACATCGCCCGCACCGCGTACGTCGGCGGCGCCGTCACCATCGGCGACCACTCCACCATCATGCACCACGTCTGCATCCGCGGCGACGTCTCAGCCATCCGCATCGGCGCCCGCGTCAACGTGCAGGACGGAACCATCATCCACACCCACGGCGGCGTGGATCTCGACATCGAGGACGAGGTCTCCATCGGCCATCGCGCCGTCGTTCACTGCACGCGTGTCATGACTGGGGCACTCATCGGCATCGGTTCGATCGTACTCGACGGCTCGGTCATCGGCCGTCACAGCCTGGTGGCCGCAGGGGCGGTCGTCGCCCCGAACACCATCGTGCCGGACGGCAAGGTGATTATGGGCGTGCCTGGGAAAATCGTCCGCGACGTCACGCCCCGCGAGCGCGAGTACATGCAGTACGTCGTCCGTAATTATCAGGAACTCGGCCGGCGCCACGCGGCGGGCGAGTATCCCAACGTCGCCGAAGCGACCTGATTCTCACCCTCCCGTCGGCCGCGCGAGGCGTCTGAATTCACCGGCAGCCGAGGCCCAAATCGCCCGAATTCGCCCGCAGAGCGCCGGATCGAAGCTCATTCCCGGCCCTAGACATGCCGATTCAAGATGGTATAAATGTTTGTCTGACAAACGATTCCCCGATAGCTCAACGGTAGAGCGGCCGGCTGTTAACCGGTAGGTTGTAGGTTCGAATCCTACTCGGGGAGTTTCAAATTCCATCCTCTGCCGTCCCCCCGCTGGGTGGCCCAAGCCCGGTCGCGTGGACGATGGTCGAGGTCAAGTCCGACTGCCCTGCCGTAATTCCCGGCGGGGCTTTTTGTTGCGCTGTTTCAAAATGGGCGGCGTCAGGTCCGGGCGGGATGGTCCCCTGCGTCGATCGTGATCCGATCTCGGTTTGACCAGCGCGCAGAACACCAGATCTCAGCGCGACGGCGGGCCGCTGATTCAACTCTTCGAGCGCGCCCTTCGGGGCCGACCCATGACGAATAAAGCCCCTTCGGCGTGTCCGAAATCTCGCCCACGGTGCGGCTCGATTTCGGCGGTGTCACGGTCTTGAATCCCGAGTGCCGATTCTTCACTATAACAATCAGGGTAGGCCGAACCATCCGTCCCAGAATGGCAAGTCAAAAAGCCTCCGGTGCTCCATCCGACCGTTGAGGGAGAATTGTGCGTGAATCGGCCGCGAGGACGTCGCGAATAGCCGGGAGGATTCATGAGCATGCGAAAACGCTTCATTCTTGAAACAGCAGTCGTGGCCCTGATGGCGGCGCCCTTGGCGGCGCAGACCGTCACCCTTTCGCTCGCCTCGCCGGAGAACGGCGACACGGTGACGCCGGGCGCGACAATCCACTGGTCGATCGGCTTTGCAGTCTCGTCCGACAACGCGGGACTGGCGCTCCTGGTCGTCGATCTCGCGCAAGGCGCCTCGAACCCCGCCACAATCGATATTCCACCGGCGGACGGCGTACCCTTGGCACTGACTTCGTTCAGCCGGCCGGCGGGCATTTCCAATCCCGGCGAGACCAATCCGGCGACCGGCTACATCGGCGTCCAGCGCGGCGAGACCGGCGAAAAGAACCTGCGGCAGATCGGCGGCGCGCAAAACACCTTCGGCGAGGCCCTGCCACCGGGCAGTGGTGTGGCGGAAAGCGCCGTCGTGACGCGTTCGATCGGCCAAGACGGCCTCGCGACGCTGGCCGGCGGCTCTTTTACGGCGCCGTCCACTCCCGGGACTTACACCTTTCAACTGGAGAACGCCTTGGCCAACGTGCTGACCGTGGTCAATTCGCCGCCGCAGCATTCGCAGGTTCAGCGTGCAACGATCAGTCTTTCCAACGCGGCGATCGTCTTCAGTGTCAGCGAGACGCCGTGTGAATCGTGCGACGCGAACTGCGACGGTGAAACCGACGGCCTGGACATTCAACCGTTCGTCGATGCGCTGATTTCCTCGCCGACGGGCTGCTCGTCGTGTGCGGGCGATCTCGACGGCAGCGGCGACGTGACGCTCGCGGACATCGGGCTGTTTGTGGCCTGCCAGCTTGGAGCGTGATCCCGTATGTCGAATGACAACAGCATTACTCAAAGCACAACAGACCGCACAACGGACAACCAGAAGAAGAGTGACATGCGACAGGTCATTGAAATCGGAATGAGACGGAGCGTCGGATTACTCTGGTGTGTTGCCGCGAGCCTTGCGATTTCGACCAGCGCATTCGCGGATGTTCCCGGCGACGGCGACGGCGACGCCGATGTCGGCATCGACGACTTCGCGCTGATGTCCACCTGCCATCTCGGACCGGACCTCGCGCCCTTCGCGCTGTGCGGCGAACCCTTCGATTTCGACTTCGACGGCGATGTGGACATGTCCGACTTCGCGGCATTCCAGCTCTGTTTCAGCGGTGAGAATCTGCCCAAGGTCGGCGACTGTGCGGGTCATCAGGCGCGAATCGAGGGAAACTGCCTCCACATCATCGGCACCGTGGCGGACTCAACGCTGGCGCTTCGCCTTCAATCAAGTGTTCCGGCCATTCTTGAAGTGGACGTCGGAAACGATGGGCTCGCCGAATTCGCGTTCGACCGGGAGACTTTCAACTGCATTCGTGTCAGCGCCCGCAGCGGCGACGATCTCATCATCATCGACGAAACGAACGGCGTATTCACGAACACCGAAGCGACCACGATCGATGGCGGTCGAGGCAACGACACGCTGGTCGGCGGCAGCGGCGGCGAGGTCTTTATCGGCGGCGACGGCAACGATTCAATTCTGATGGGTGCGGGGAACGACCGGTCCATCTGGAACCCGGGGGACGACACCGATCTCGTCGAAGGCGAAGCCGGTATCGATACCGTCGAAATCAACGGCGGCAACGGCGCTGAGACTTTCACGGTGACCGCCAACGGCACTCGCGTTCGATTCGACCGACTCTCGCCGGCGCCATTCAATCTTGATATCAACGCCTGCGAGAATCTTGTGTTGAACGCGAACGGCGGCAATGACTCCCTCGCCTGCACGGGAAACCTGGCCGCACTCATCCAGATCACGGCCGATGGCGGCGCAGGCGACGATACCCTGCTGGGAAGCAACGGTATTGATGTTCTGCTCGGCGGCGAGGGTCAGGACTTCATCGACGGCCAGCAGGGCAATGATCTCGTGTTCGGCGGCGACGGCGACGACATCATTCAATGGGACCCGGGCGACGGCAGCGATATCGTCGAAGGCCAGACCGGTCAAGATCTCCTGAGGTTCAACGGGTCCAACGCGAACGAAGTCTTCGATTTCTCCGCGAATGGATCCCGCGTTCGCTTTACCCGGAATGTCGCCAGCGTCGTCTTGGATGTCGACGAGGTCGAGCAGTTCGATCTTCAGGCTCTCGGCGGCGCGGATGTCGTGACCGTCAACGATCTGGCGGGCACGGATGCAATGCAGATCAACCTGAACCTTGCGGCAACACTGGGTGGCTCAACCGGCGACGCACAGCCTGACAACGTGATCGTGAACGGCACAAATGCT
>CALLKH010000337.1 GCA_938008425.1 uncultured Planctomycetaceae bacterium
TGAGTGGACACCCGATGGTGACCCGCGTGCGCCGGGTCCGGACGTGATCGTCGGCGGCGTCGCCGTCTCGGGCAACAACGGCAGCAATCAGAATGACGTCGTCGGATTCGGTCCGGTCAGCGGAATCAGGGCCTACTCTGTCGCGACGACCTCGTGCAACATCGGCAATGCGACACTGGACTGGTTCGACTGCGGAGACCCCAACAACCCGGTCTGCGCCAGGCACCCGGTCATCTCGCAGAACCTGTACAGACTTGCCAACGGCCGTTTCGAACACCTCGGCCAGAGCTGGCTGAAGCACGGCTTTTGCGCTTTGAGCCAGCAGTTGTGCGGCTCCTGCAGCGACACCAATTGTGACACGCTCGGCATCGGGTGTTCAGATCCCTACACCGCTTCTCGAAACTCCGGTCCCGGGCTCGGTCCCAAGTCCGAAGTCAACGCCTTCACCGGCGTTTTCCCGTATCCCTTCAACCTCCAATCAAGCGGGAATCCGGCGATCAGCGGTCGCCTCCAGGTCGCCGAAAGCGACATTCTGGCGGCACAGAACCCCGGGGCGCTTTACTGGGTTGAAGCCCAATACACGACGCAGGACGATTCCCTGGCCGGTAACGCCGACAACAACGCGTCACACCGCGCGGTCCAGTTCAACGCCAGTCTTGCCATGACGTTCCCCTCCGCCACGGTTCAGCAGCTGCCGGCCATTCGAAAGTGGAAACAGCTTGATCCTGCGGTGGTTGAAACCAACATTCGAATTCCAAACGAAGGACTGATGATCATGGCCGCCAAGGCCACGGATCTGGGCGGCGGCCAGTGGCGCTACGAGTATGCGGTTTTCAATCAGAACTCCGATCGATCGGCTCGCTCGTTCAGTGTTCCCATCGGCGGCGCCACGATCACCAACATCGGATTCCACGACGTCAATTATCACAGCGGCGAGCCTTTCCTCGGCACTGATTGGACGAGTTCGATTGCCAACAACACCCTGACCTGGCAGACGCTGACCTTCGCCCAGAGTCCGAATGCAAACGCGCTGCGCTGGGGCACGCTTTACAACTTCCGGTTCGACGCCAATGTCGAACCCGCGGCATCACAGGGCAACGTGGAAATCGGGCTCTTCAAGCCGGGTACGCCGACCTCCGTGCTGGCCCAGACGGTGGTGCCGACGCCGCTTCCGCTCATCATCACCCTGCCGAACATGACCCCCACTCAGTTGCTCGCGCCCTGCGAGACGACTCAGTTCGACGTGTCCATCGTCAACGGCTCACAGACGCTCGTTCCCGGCTCGGCCATGATTCACTACAGCTACGACGACGCGCCGTATCAGTCGGCCGCACTGACGCCGATGGGCGGGAATCTGTTCCAGGCTACGCTCACCGTTCCGCGCTGCGGATCGACTGCGAAGTTCTACCTTTCAGCCCAGGGGAACAGCGGCGGCGTGCCGACACTGCCGGCCAACGCGCCGACGGCCGTCTTCACGCCGCAGGTGGCGGTCGTACAGACCACGCCGATCCTCCCGGTCGTCTCCTTTGAGTCGGGCCTGCCCGTCGACTGGATCGCGACGGGGCTCTGGAACGTTGATGCCACGTGCGCCATCCTGCCGTTCAACTGCGGCAGCGGTCAGTTTGCCTACTACGGTCAGCCCGGCGCCTGCAACTATGCGACGGGCACGACGGCGAATTCCGGCGGCCTTTCATTCCAGATCGCGATCCCGGCGGCTTCGAACGCAGAGCTTCGATACTGCTCCGCATTCGCCCGCGAACAGTTCGCGACATCGGACTGGCCGACGGTTCGCGTGAACGGAGCGGTCGTGGACCAGCCCGCGCTCGGCGGCCTTGGTTCGTCGGGATGGGCGGAGCGCGCGGTGAATTTGAGCGCGTATGCGGGACAGACCGTCACGATTGAGTTCTTCTTCAACACCATCGACGGTTTGAACAACGCATTCCGCGGCTGGCAGATCGACAACGTTCGAATCAACACCACGCAGAACGGCTGCAACCTCGGAGACTTCAACAGCGACGGCTTCGCCAACGGCGCGGACCTTCATGCGTTCGTGATCGCAGCACTGAACCAGTCGGTGGCGTCACAAGACGTCTGCCGCGGCGATTTCAACGAGGACGGAAAGGTCAGTGAACTCGACGTTCCCGACATGGTGAACAAGTTGCTGGGCCTGCCGTAAGTCCGACGGCAGAGGATTCAAGTCATTCGCCACTCCAAGGGTCGTCCGGGCAACCGGGCGGCCCTTTTTCTTTTCGATGGGCGAGAGTGCCCTTAGACTCCTCTTCGCATGGCGACGATAGATCAATTTCAACGGGGTCTGCGAACACTAACGACGACGCTCGTCGGGCTTGGAGCCGTTTTCGCCCAACCCGCCGGCGCCTGGTGTCAAGACGCCGGTCGGTCGGCGGCGCCCACGTCAATCGACTCCGGAAACGCACAGGCTGAGAGGAACTCGGTCGAGGAGGCGTTGATTCGTCGCGTTCTGGAAACCCCTGTCGGCGAAAATCGAACCGCCGGCGACTTGAATCTGGACGACGCACTGGTGCGACGGGCGGCGGATCGCGCCCTTCGCGCCCTGTATCAGGAGCGGTTTCACGTGGTCGTCCGGGATGAGGACTTCATTTCTCCCGAGAGCGTCGCACCCGACAAAGTCCGCGACCCTCATCCCACGACCAATCCCGCCCCCGCCGTGAAGACCCCGGAGTCACCGGCTCCGTCACCCAAGACGACGTCTTACTTATTTCGCTGGGGGCCGGTCATCCTGCTCGGTGGTCCGTCGGTGTTTGTACTCTGGCTGATCGCACGCCGTATCGTGCCGCAACTTCGAAAAACCCATCAGGCGAATCGCCGGAACTGAAGCCACGCCATGACGCGAATGCAACAAGGGATCGCTTTGATTGTCGCAACATGCTCGTGGGCGGCGGCGTTCGGCCAGACTGACGGCAATTTCGAGCCGACGGTGGTGAAATACACCATTCCCGACGACGCGGCGTCCTACTGTGACACGCTCGCGGAAGCGTTTCCATCGCTTCCGGGATTTCGCATGCCGCTACTCGTTCCCGGTTTCGAACCCTGGCCGACGAAGCTCGGTTCAGACGCATCGCCGGAAATGGTGCAGGCCGCCGAATTCGTCTCCAGGCGACTGGCCGTCGACGGCCTTCCTGCCACGCTGGCCGGGGTCCTGGAAATACTCGCACCGCCCGCGGAAGAGCAGGAGAGTCTCTCCGACTTCCGGAAAAGGCTGATGTCCGCGGGGCTGCCGGTCGACCTGCTCGATTACTACGAAGCGGCGATCGGCAAGAACGAGAAGTTTGCGCTCGGAATTCTTGAAAGGCTCACGCGCGCCCATCGTGACGGAGCGCGCGGTGACGAACTGAGGGCGATCGCCAAGACTTTCAAGCTGAGATTCAGGCAATCGGCGTTCGAGTCACTGATCACCCCGGAAATGACCGGTTCTTCGATACCCGCGTTTCGGATTCAGCTTACGCGCGGCGACGACTGGCTTCACGAGGGCGACGGCGGGAGCGTCGACATCGCGCGACAGCTGGTTCAGCACTTTCCGCTCGCTGAAATCAACGCAGTCATTGAAGATCGCCATCTCGCCGATTTTCTGGCGACTTCTCGTCACTGGCCCGCCATGAAGGGATCTTTCAACCTCGTCACCGTTCCATTCGCTGTCACCCAGTGGGCACAGGACAACGGCAGATCGATGCAGGGGCCGCAGTTTCGGGGCGGTCGACAAGACACCAGCAGCCTGCTCGCCCCTCGATTCGCCAGCCGGCGGGAGGAGGGGTCGCTCTTCATCCCGGGCGATTCTCTGGCGATCAGCGCGTACCCGAAGCTCGGCAAGTCCATCGCCCAGTCTCCGCTTCTCTTTCAGGGCGGTAACATCATGGGTCTCTTCGACCAGAACGTGGGCATCATCCTGCTCGTCGGTGAGGCCGAGATCGCACGCAACGTCGCCCTTGGATTGACGCGGGACGAAGTGATCGAGGCGTTCAGGATCGAGTTCGGCGCGAAGGAATGTCGCGTGTTGCCGGCCGTCTCGTTTCACATTGATTTTGATCTCACCGTGCGAACGATTCGAGGCAAGACGACCGCATTTGTGTCTGACGAGGTTGCCGGCGCGAAGCTAGCGCTGAAGGCCGGCGTTCTGGCGCTGGCCCGGCATGAAAAAATGGAGAAGGCCGGGAGCGATGCGGCGGTCGCGGCATTGAACGCTGATGATCCGGCAGGGTTTCTTTCGATCATCGGGCCGGTGCTGGCGGCCAACGTCGATCGACAGGGAAGGTTCTCGGAATCTTTCGCGAAGGTGTTTTCAACGGGACCCGCCGACTCGCACGTGGGCAATCTTCGGTTGTTCCTCGTCGCGATGGACATTTTCGTTCACCGTGCGGCGAAGTCGTCGAATCCGCTGACGCAGGCTTACCTGGCTTCATTTGAGCGCATCGCGGAAGATCGCCGACGGCTCCATCAGATGCTGGCGGACTGGGGATGGAAAGTCGTGCCAGTTCCCGCGTTCGGCGAGGGCGAACGCACGGTCAATCCGATCAACGGCATTCAGCTGGCAGATGGGTATCTCATGCCGACGGTCGGCGGCCTCTACGCCGGCATTGACGACGCGGCCGAGGCGATCTTCAGCCGGGAGATGGGGCCGGAAACGCGGATCATCCGGATTCGATGCGCTGAATCACAGCGGCGGGCGGGCGGACTGCACTGCGCCGTGTCGGTTCAGCCGACTGTGCGATAGGCGATCAGTTTCGCCGCCGCGGAGTGGATGAATCCGCAAAGGTGAATCGGCGCCGGGCAGGCCTTCCGGCCGATCACTTGCTCAACGCGCCGCCTGAGCTGAACGTATCCATCAGCTGGACCGCCGCCGGGCCGGCCAGCACGATGAAGATGGTCGGGAAGATGAATAGAATCAGCGGCAGGAGCAGCTTGACCGCCGTCTTCTGAGCGCGTTCCTCCGCCCTCTGGCGACGCTTGGTTCGAAGCGAATCGGCCTGGGTTCGAAGCGTCTTGGCGATGCTGGTACCGAGCTTCTCAGCCTGGGAAATCGTCGCAACCAGCGCCTTCATTTCGAGCACGGCGCTGCGTTCGGCCATTTTCGCCAACGCCTCGCTTCGCGGCACGCCCATCTGCGTTTCAACGCAGGAAATCTGAAACTCTTCCGCCAGGGCCGGATACGCGGTGCCCATTTCATCACTGACCCTCAGGAGCGCTGCATCAAGACCAAGACCGGCCTCGACGCCGACAACCATGAGATCCAGCGCGTCGGGCAGACCGTTTCGAACCGCCTCCGCCCGCTTGCCGATCGAAATCTTCAACCAGAGGTTCGGCAGCATGAATCCGAGGCCGGCGGCGAAAATAGTCTGGCCGACGATGTTCATCATTTCCTTGCCGGCCTCGATGCCCAGCACCGCGCCGATGATGCCGCAGACGACGAAGCTCGCGGTCTTGCTGGCCAGAAAGACCGTTGCGGCCGCCTCACGGCGGAAGCCGGCCTGTGCGAGCTTGGAGCGCAGGTTGGTCTGCTCTTCTTCCTTGCCCGGCATCACCGGCCTTGAGAGGAAGGGCGCGGCCTTCTCGAACACGCTCGACTTGGCGCGCTCCCGCGCCTTGGACTGAAGCGTCTTGATGTCTTCTTCCTTCGACAGACCGGCCGTTCGGCGGCGAACCACTTCACTCTCTTCCTTGTTCGTAGGAATCAGTGCGTAGGCGATCATCGTCGCCGCCACCACCGCGAGTCCACCGAGAATGTAAATCTCCATGATTCACTCCGCTTCATGTTTCGCGCCGGCCGCGGCCGGCGCGATGCTTCATCGCCCGTCATTGCATCGCGCGGGCGGTCAGACCTTGATGTTGACGATCTTCTGGATCATGGCGAGTCCGAGCAGCTGCATGACGGCGCCCGTGATCAGCATGTAATTGCCGATCTCGGTGTCGAGCAGCTTGTCCGCGTAACTGGGATTTACCACCATTTCAAGGACAAACACGACGATCGGCAGCGCGAGAAGCACCCATCCCGAAAGGCGGCCTTCGGCCGTCAGCGCCTTGACCATTCCGAACAGCTTGATGCGCTCGCGAATGACGCCGCTGATGTTATCGAGCACTTCGGCCAGATCGCCGCCGGTCTGCCGCTGGATGCAGACCGCGGTGACGAAGAAGTTCACGTCCATCATGCCGACCCGCTTGGCCATGTTCTTGAGCGCCTCCTCGATCTTGATGCCGAGGTTCTGCTCATGGAACACGCGGGCGAATTCGGACTTGACCGGGTCGTGCAACTGCTGGCTGATGATGAGGATCGCATTGGGCAGCGAGTGGCCGGCGCGAAGGCCCTGGCTCATCAGTTCAAAAACGTCCGGCAGCTGGTTGAGAAACTTGTTGAGGCGGATCTTCCGCATGATGAAGATCACGAGAAGCGGCACGAGCAGAACGCCGAGGGCGATTGAAATCATCAACCAGACTTCGATCTTCAGAAAGTAGCAGGAGATATACGCCACCGCCGACGCGCCGACGAGGTTCAGGAGCAGCGCCGTCGCGCCCCACGGGATGTTCGCCTGATCGAGCATGCGCTGCAGCGCGCCGATGATGCTGAGTTTGGCCATTGCCTGGGCGAAGAAGCTCTCCGCTTCGCGCTTCTGCCGGAGGATCGACGCCTTCACCGCCTTCTCGGCGGCGTCATCGCCATAGCCCGACGATCGTTCGCGCAGGCGATCCTGCACGCGCTTGTCATCAGGCTTTCGAAGGTCGCGGACAAGGCTGAAAATCGCGTACGTCAGCATGACTGAACCGACGAGCGGCAGCACATAAAGGCCGATCTGCTCCATCGATAGTCCGCTTTGCGCCAGAATCAGATACGCATTCATGAGTAAGACTCCCCCGGGAAGCTCCGCTACAGCGTCGGAGAATCCTTGTACAGCACGCGCCGCTCGAAAATGGACGGATCCAGTTCAACGCCCGAGTACTTCAGTCGCTCAAGGAACCCGGGGCGCAGCCCGGTGGCGATGAACTGGCCATACGCCTTGCCCAGCGAGTCGATGCCGAGCTGCTCGAACTTGAAGATTTCCTGAATCGTGACAGCATCGCCCTCCATGCCCTGCACTTCCGCGATGCACATGACTTTTCGCGGTCCGCCCGTCAGGCGGTTGGCGTTCACGAGCAGGTGAATGGCACTGGCGAACTGCTGGCGAATCGCCTTCACCGGAAGGTCGTATCCCGCCATCATGACCATCGTCTCAACGCGCTGAACGGCGTCGCGAACGCTGTTCGCGTGAATCGTCGTTAGCGAGCCGTCGTGGCCGGTGTTCATGGCCTGAAGCATGTCCAGCGTCTCGGGTCCGCGGCACTCACCGACGACGATTCGATCCGGCCGCATACGAAGCGAGTTGATCAGCAGGTCGCGAATGGTGACCTGCCCCTTGCCTTCGATGTTGGGCGGCCGCGTTTCGAGTCGCACGATGTGCGGCTGGCGAAGCTGAAGTTCGGCGGCATCCTCGATCGTCACGATTCGCTCGGTGTCGGGAATGAACGACGAGAGGTTGTTCAGCAGGGTCGTCTTACCAGAGCCCGTACCGCCGACGATCAAAACGTTCATGTGCGAGATGACGCAGGCGCGAAGGAAGTCGACCATTTCCTTGGTGATCGATCCGAATTTCAGATAATCGTCCCAGGTGATCGGATCGGCGCCGAATCGGCGAATCGACATCGAGGGTCCGTCGATCGCCAGCGGCGGGATGACCGCGTTGACGCGGGATCCATCCTTGAGGCGGGCGTCCACCATCGGCGAGACTTCGTCGCAGCGCCGGCCGATCGAGGACACGATCTTGTCGATCACATGAAGAAGGTGGGAGTTATCCTTGAAATTCACGTTTGAAAGCTGAAGCCGGCCCTTGCGCTCGACATAGACCTGCTTGGGGCCGTTGATCAGGATGTCGCTGATGTGGGGATCGCCCAGGAGCGCCTCGAGGGGCCCGAGCCCGAATGTCTCGTTCAGAATCTCGGTGACGAGGCGCTGACGCTCGCTGAAGTTCAGGAGGACATTCTCCTCCTCGCACAGGTTCACGATGACCTGGCGAACCTCCTCCTTGACCTCGTCGCCCTTTCGGCGGCCGATTTCGGCGAGATCGAGCGTGTCCACGAGCTTCTTATGGATGCGGGTCTTGAGGGCATAAAACTCGTCGGCCTTGTCGGCCAATGCCCGCGATTTGTCGGCGCGCGGCGCCACGACGGTCTTGAGCGCCGTCGCCTGCTCGCCGCCCGACGACGGCGAGGCGCCGTCCCCCGACTCGGTGTCTGTCGCGGGCTTGGGAACTTTCAACGTCGGAATCTTCGATTTACCGAACATGCGCGCGTTCTCTCCACGTGCGACGATGGTTGCTTCGAGACCTCGGGGCAGGCGCCTGGCTCACCCAAAACATACAATCCGATCCAACCATCGCGGCCAATTCTCACAGTCCTCGTTGCTGACGTCCGTTTCAGACGAACCCGGTCACTCACTGAGCCGTCGCGTCGCCCGATATGACGACGCGCCGACACCGGGGCAAACCGGGTCCCCTCCTACATCGGTTCAAGAGGTGTGCGGGTTTCGGCCTGAATAACGGCCGTCGGACGAGTTGCGTCTTTGTCGATCCGGACCGACGTTTTCGGACGCCGGCGGATCAGTTTCGCGTGCCGGAAACTCAGGATTGCGGCGCGGGTTCCATTTTGAGCGGGGCTTTTGATTCCTTTGCACCGGACTTGCCGAACAACCGGCCGAGAAGGCTGCCCTTGCGCGCCGACTCCTGTTCGCTGAATTTCTCGGGGCAGTGGATGCGCTGGGCGAGTTCGTGGTACTCCATTCGAATCTTCGACCGTTCAGCATAGGTCCTGAGTGGCTGGCCGATGTTGATGCTCGAACTGACCGTCTTCCAGTCGTCCGAAATCGCCGCGAACATCGATCGGCCGAGAATGCTTTCCACCTGTTCGACATCGAGGTGGGCCGATTCGCGCCCGAGGCGATTGACCAGGAACGCGAGGCGCTCTGGATTGAATCCCTGGGCCGAGAGCTCCTGCACCATGCGATCGGTGTTTCGGACGCTGGTCACCAGAAGCTGCAACACCATGAAATTGAAGTCCGCGGCGTCGAGAACGCTTCGGCCGCCCGGATCATGTCGCGTCGGACCGTCGACGACGACGTATGCGCACATCGACTGGAGGCTCGTGAACACGTTCGCACAGTGGGCGGCGGTGATCATCTCGGCCTGGGCGAAGGAATGCGGCCGACGGAGCACATGGACGCCGGATTCGTGCTTGATCAGCGCCTTTCGCACCATTTCAGGGTCAAGCTCCTCCGGGGTGGAGCAAAGGTCGGCGACGGTGTATTGACCGTGCACATCGAGCAGCGTCGCCACGTGGCCGAATCGGAAATCAAGATCGACAACGACCACTTTCTGGTCCGGACCGACCAGTTCGGCCAGTTCGACGCCGAGATTCGTTGCGAGCGTCGTGCAGCCGACACCGCCGGCGCTGCCCATGACCGAGATCAGTTTTCCCGGCTCTTTTGTGCGCGTCTGGGTCGCGATGTTGCGCGCAATCGCGTTTTCGAGTTCTTCCAGATTGAGCGGCTTGACGAGGTACTCTTTCACGCCGGCCTTCATGGCGCGAAGAACGACGTCGCCCTCGGTCTGCCTGCTGAGGGAGAAAATCGGCAATGTGCTTCCGCTCTCGCGAAGCTGCCGAAGGCACTCAAGTACGATGCCGGGATTGGGATCAAGATCAGCGATGAGGAGATCGCAGGGAAACTGGGTGACGGCCTGCGGAATCAGGCTCGGTTCATCCAGCTCGGCGACGATTCGAAGGGAAGAGAGCCTGGTCAGTGTGCGGCGCAATTCCGGCGCATCCGACTCGTTCGCCGTATAGACAATGGTTCGAACCGTCTGCGCCATTGGCTGCCTGTCTGACGGCCGCTCTTTCAGGAAGCAGACAGCCCCGCCAGTCAGGCCGGGCCGCGCAGCGAATTGTTCGCCGCGATCAACATCCTGTCAGAACCTCCGCAGTCCCTTGCTCAAATGCCGAAACGTCCGGAAACGCTTTCCGGACGCTCCGCGCTCCAGATGCCCTTATCGGCCGCCGCGACCGACCGCTTGATGAGTCGGTCGCGGCGAACCGGGGATTGTCTCGCGTTATTGGATCAGTCGAACGGGCCTCTTGCCTCCGAGCGTCTTGAAGATCTCCTTCAACTGGTTGACGTACATCGGCAGATTTCCGTTGTTCGGATCCGGAGCGTTGTCCGCGTAGTAATAGTGGCTCGGCGAGGTCGCCGCTTCAGAGAGCAGTTCGTCATCAACGTCGCCACCGACGCCGACCGTGTAGACCGTAAATCCGAGCGACTTCGCATGCTCGGCCCGATCTTCGACCCAGCTGATGGCGCTGGCGGCATTATTGCCCACCGTGTTGTTCCTCGAGTCCACGTTCGGCTTTCCGTCCGTCAGCAGAATGATGACCTTCGACGCCGCCTTGCGCGCCCGGGCGCTCTTGAGTTCGGTGATCGCCTGGTTCAGACCGGCGCCGATGTTGGTGTAGGGCGTATCGTGACCGGCCTGATAGGTGCGGCAATTGTCCGCCACGGCCTGAAGAATATCGGCAAGCGTCTCGCCGCTGCTCGGCCATTTCAGGTTGACGCGATGCTGCGAGTACTGGGCGAAGGTTTCGAGCGAGACCTGATCCTGGGTCTCCAGTGCGATCAGCTCGTCGATCATCGTCTGCACGGCATTCTTGACCGAGAAGAGCGGTTCTTCCGGCGTGTTCGCCAGCTGCGGCGTCTCGTTATTCGACTCCTGCTGTTCGAGCAGATAGTTCACGAACGTCTTGATGCCGAAACGCTGCCGCATGTTGGAGTCCGTGGCCTCCATCTGGGTCGACGTCGATCGAACATAATCGATGTACGAATCCCAGCTTCCAATGTTGTAGGGGTAGGCCACGGTGTTGGTGATTTCGTTACTGTCCACCTTGTTGTCGTTATTTCCGCCGGAAGTGTACTTCCCGCCCGACTTTCCGCTCTTCCAGCCGGCAAGACCGAGCAGCACCTTGACGCGGTTGCGATACGAAGTGGTATCGCTGTCGTAAGAACCGCTCAGCAGCGCGCTTCGCTCAGAGGACGTGTAACCTGACTCCGTCAGATTCGCGACCACGTCCGAGTCGGAGCAGGTGCTTCCCTTGGGAATGTAATAGAGCCCGAAGTCCGATGTCGGACTATAGCTGCCGAGCGTGAGCACGGTTCCGTAGCCCGTCATCCAGCCGAATCGCGGCCCCTTCGAACTCGGGCTTCCGCCCGACTGCTCCGTGTACGGGTCGGGATTTCCGCCCACGCTCTGAGGCTTGCCGACGCCGTTGCCGGGTTGATTGTCGTTCGCCACCGGCGCGCCGGGGCTTGACGGATTCTGGCCGTTCTTGACGCCGGCCTTGCCGGTCGACACGGGCAGCGCGGCCCAGACATCTCTCAGGTTGATCTGGACGCCGTCGATGTAGCCCGACTTCTCGGAGGCGAATCGCTTGTAGTGCCGGAGTTCGCTGTCGTCGTTCATTGAACCAGACAGGTCAACCACCATCGCGATGTCGCGCGGAACGAGCATGGCGACCGCGCTGGCCTGGAGCCGGGCGCCCGTCATGCCGAAGGTCTTGGCGAAGAGCAGCGACACCGGTCCGTCATTGACGGTCGGATCCCGCTTCAGGGTGACGCGCACTGCATCCATCGGCTCGACGCCGGGTTGAAACTCAAACTTGGTTCCGACGAGATTGGCATGGCCGAATGTCACGTCGGCGTCGACGAGATCGGCGTCCTCTCCCATGACTTCATTGAACTTGGCGAATCTCTTCGCCTCCTCAATCGCCAGGTTTGAGGCGTCTGCCGCCTTACCCAATTGAGAAGCGGCGGCCAGCGCCGCGGCATCGGCCG
>CALLKH010000338.1 GCA_938008425.1 uncultured Planctomycetaceae bacterium
CGAGGATGCGCAGCGGCTCGGCATCTGAGTTCGGAAATCCCCACGCCGCGTGCTCGAGGATTTCAAATTGAAGCGAGCGCGTGTCTATCGCCTGGCCGCCGTCGCGATGTCGTCGCAGTCGCCTTCGAAGGGCGTCCGGTACCAGCCGGCGATACCAGTTCCGCGGAATCTCATACGCAGTCCACGGCACGGCCGACTCTAAATCCCAGTAGACGGAGGAAATGACATAAGGCTTCCGCTGGCGACGCGCATTTTTTGCCTGAACCGCCGTTTCGATCGGCCGGGTCAGATTGAAGAGGTGAATCGCGTCAAACGGGCTGAGATCGGGCTCCAGCTCGAATGAAATCTCGACCCGGTGTCTGAGTTCGCGCAGGAATTGCGCGGTGCGGTCCATTTGGACGGTGTCGCCGCCGGGATGCTGGAGTGTATCCGGCCGATTCTGGATCAAAATGTTGAGGGCGCTCGCCACGATGGGTGCGGATTGTAGTGGCGAATCACGGCGGGGCGATGGGTGGATTGGGGCTGCGACACCAAGGGGCGTCAGTGCCAGTTCAACAGGTAGTTCTTTAACGCGTCCGCGATGTGATGCGACGCCCGGCCGTCGCCGTAGGGATTTCGGGCGGCGGACATCTGCTGGTAAATGCCGGGATTGTCGAGCAGATCGAGCGTCGTGGAGACGATGCGTTCGCGGTGGGGTCCGACGAGGACGGCGTTGCCGGCGGCGATGCCTTCCGGCCGCTCGGTTTCATCGCGCAGGACCAGCACCGGTTTGCCCAATGACGGCGCTTCCTCCTGCACGCCGCCGGAGTCGGTCAGAATCAGATGAGCCGACTTCATGGCCGCCACGAATGAGGGGTAGTCGAGCGGCTGGGTCAGCTTCACGCCGGGAACATCGCTGAGCAGTTCACGCGCCGTCTTCATGACGTTTGGATTCGGGTGAACCGGGTAGAGCACATCGACGTCGCGCGCTTCGGCGATGTCGGCGATCGCTTGGCAGATTTCTTCCAGCGGCTCGCCGAAATTCTCGCGGCGGTGAGCCGTCACGAGGATCATTCGGCGGCCCTTTTCCGGCTCGAAGCCGTGGGGAAGGTCGGACTGCTCGGCCGCCCAGAGCAGCGCGTCGATGACGCTGTTTCCGGTGATATGGATGGAGTCTTCGGGCACGCCCTCGTGGACCAGGTTTTCCTTTGCGCGGGGGGTCGGCGAAAAATGCAGGTCGCCGAGCCGGCTGACGATGACGCGGTTGATCTCCTCGGGGAAGGGGTTGTAGCGGTCGCCGGTTCGCAGGCCGGCTTCGATGTGGCCGAAGGGGATTCGTCGGTAAAAGCAGGCCAGCGCCGTGGTCATGACGGTGGTGGTGTCGCCCTGGGCGAGGACGATATCCGGCTTTTCAGTATCAAGCGTGCGGTCGATGGCGGGAATGAGCCGGCTGGTCAGTTCGGCCATCGTCTGCCCGGGCTGCATGATGTTGAGATCGATGTCGGGGGTGATTCGAAAGAAGGTGAAGACCTGATCGAGCAGATCGCGGTGTTGTGCCGTCGCGAGGACGCGCACGCGGGCCCAGTTTTGATCGCGCAGCAGGCGGATGATCGGCGCGACCTTGATTGCCTCGGGGCGCGTGCCGGCCGTGATCAGGATGGTGGGAAGTCTTTCGCTCACGGCGGCATTCTATCGATGGGTGTCTCAATCGTCCTGCGCGGTTATCCACCAAATCCGAGGCTTGCCATCCAGCCTGAAGACGCGGGCTGAACCGGGCGTCCGCAGAGATTGGCGGCGATGTCGGAAATGGCCTTTCGCACGGGATTGCGTTCGGAGACGGGTTGTCCCAGGTCGCTGGCGACGGAGACGGACTTGTAGTGGTTGGGAACGACGCCCACGACCTTCTTGCTGACCTTCTGCTCCAGCGCCGCGACTTCGATGTTGCTGAACTTCTTGTTGTAGCGATTGACGCAGAATTCGATCTTTTCGGGGGGCACGCCGAAGCGGAGGAGTCCGTCATTCAGGCGTCCGGCGTTGAGGATGCCGGTGACGGTGAGCTGGGTGACGACGAGCAGTTTGTGGCAGTTTTCGATGGCGGCGCCGGTGACGGCGTCGAGCTTGCGTGGAAGGTCACAAACCACGTACGGGAACTTGTTGCCTGCGGCGGTGAGCACGTTTCGAATGAGGCCTTCATCGATGCTGTGGGCTCCTTCGACTTCCTCGGGGCGCGGCAGAACCGCAATGCCGGAAGGGAGATCGAGCAGGTATTCGTCGAGCGTGTGCCGATCGAGTTCGCCGAGGTCCTTGAGGTCGCTGATGGTGTATCGCGGGCTGAGATCCCAGAGTTTCGCCACGGCGCCGAATTCGAGATCGAGGTCGAGAATGGCGACCGATGACGAAAAGTCCGCGATCGACATGGCGAGATAGCAGGCGACGGTGGTGGCCCCGGCGCCGCCCGAGGCGCCGATGACGGCGATGGTCTTGCCGGCGGCGGGGCGATCGTCGGATTCGCTGAGGGCGCGTTTCAGTGCTGAGCGGAGATCCTCTTCGTCCACGGGCTTGCAGGCCAGCTGGCGGCAGCCGGCGCGCTGGGCGCGGATGATCTTGTTGACGTCGGAAGAGCCGGTGATGCCGATGACGGCCAGGGCCGGCCGAATTTCGATCATTTCCACGATGACGTCGAAAGCGTCGGTCGCATCAAGATCGATGATCAGCGCCGCGACATGTTCGGTGCCGACCACGGTGCGGAGTTCATCGCGCGACTTGGAGTACGCGACAATGTTGTATTCCGTCAGATTCTTGAGGGTGGGATCTTCAATCTGATGGACGCAGATTTTCTTCGTGCTCACGGAACTCTCCTCCGCACTGTGCAAATTTGGGGAAATCGTACGATCGACGACGGGGCCGTCGGCACGAATACCTCCGTCACACCATCGTCTCGAGGGGCCTGCCGCTTTGGCTGTTATTGCCGATGAAGGGGGCGTCCCATAACCACCGCGTTTCCAGCATGTCCGCGCGATCGCCCAAAACTCATTCTTATGGGGCTTCATTCCAGTTCCGATATAGCCCACCAACGGAGACGAAGGATCGTCACGACCGCAAGAGGGTCTAAGTGCCATGCCCACGAAAAAAGGTGAAGTCGTTTTCTGCACGAGAGGCGAATGGTTGACCTTCGTGAAGCGTCAGCTCGAACCACAGACCCGGCGGGCGCCGCATCGCAACGAGGAGCGAATGCCGTTTGCCT
Source organism: uncultured Planctomycetaceae bacterium (assembly GCA_938008425.1). Classification (GTDB taxonomy): domain Bacteria; phylum Planctomycetota; class Phycisphaerae; order UBA1845; family UTPLA1; genus JADJRI01. The sequence goes on from CALLKH010000338.1 coordinate 3,224, forward strand.
GCGAGGTGATTCTGGCTCCGGGTGGCGAAGACGGAGGCACTCGGCGAAGGCTCACGCTGCTGAACATCTCCAACAGCGGCCTGATGCTCAAAGGCGAGACGGAAATAGAGGAAAAAACAGAAGTGCTGATCGAGATCAATCCGGACGGCAATCCATTCCATGTCGTCGGGGTGATCTGTCACTGCACACAGACCCTCGGTGGGTTCAAAATCGGAGTTAACCTGAAATTCGCCTAGACGGCGAACGGGTGCAAGGACAGACGGGAAACGAATGTCATGATCGCATATACGACCCTGCTCAGCTTAACGTTATTCACTCACGGGCAACCCCCCATCTGGGCTCACTGGACCATCGATTCAGTGCGGGAGGCGCTGGACTCTGCCTATGCAGTCGTTCACGCGATGCCGTTCCCGGAGCGGCCGGTCGACGAACCCGTCCAAGTCGCGATGGCGCGGCCCGGCGTGAAGTATCACGTCAACAGCGGCCATACCGCGATCACCGATCTCGATGATGACGAAGAGGGTGACAACGAAGCACCGTCACCGGCCGTTGTCGCGATCGGCGCACCGGTTTCGGTCGATGCGGTCGAAGAGCCCGGCGCGGATTCGGCGGCCATCGGCGAGAACGCCGAGGAGTTGGATCAGCCGGCGGCGGCGGATGAGTTCGGATTCGATGAATCGTCAGAGGCGGAAACTCCCGTCGTCACCGCGATCTACGCCAGCGCCGATGCTTGGGCGCCGATTTCGAGTCATGATGCCGTGGTGCGTCTGGCCTCGGCCGGTGAGGATGTTCCGCCGGAATCGGCGGATGAGGAAGAGGAAGGCGCCGACTTTGAAGATTTCGGCAGTTCGTTCTCCTATCGCAATGCGCCGGTCAAGTCAGGGGAGTCGACCAAGGACAATTCCACGGAGAAGAAGCCCCCGGCGGATGAAATCGGCATTAAGGTGTCGACCGAGACGTCCGTGACGCACACCTCGGCGGAAACCGCTCCGACCAATGAAAATCCGGGCCTGGCCTCCGATCTTCGCTCGAAAATCGGCATCACGCGCATGACGTTGAAGGATCAGCCGTCGGACCTGATTCGGGTGGCCGTGAACTCATCGATTGTGGTTGATCTGAGCGGACCGGTGGACGGCGTGAACATCGTCGATCCGAACATCGCGGAAGTCATTGTGCCGAAGACGGACCGCGTCATCGTGGTCGGAAAGGAATCAGGCACCACACAGCTCGTGCTCACCGTCGGCCAGGATCATCGGGTGTTCCACGTTCTGGTCGAGCCGAATCTCGTCGTGCTGACGAATTTGATTCGGTCGCTCTCGCCGCGGTCGGATGTCAAACTGGCGAGCGTCAACGGCCAGATCATTCTCCAGGGCTTTGTTGCGGATCCCGAGACGGCGCGGCAGGTCGCGGAGCTTGCCAAGGCTTATCAGCAGGGGCGGGACGTGATCAACCATCTGACCGTCGCCGGGACGCAGCAGACGATGCTTCGCGTCGTGGTTGCGGAAGTGAACAAGGAGGCCCTGAGGAATCTCGGATTCAACTGGGCGATCGGCGGGGCCGACTGGTCGCGCGATTTCTTCTTCGCCAACAACGTCGCCCAGCTCAATCCGACGGCGTTCAGCAGCAGCGGCCTCGGCAACGTGCTGGCGGGCCAGATGACCTACGGCGTGTCACCCACCGCCAACGGCGCAAATACAAACGTCACGTTCGGTTTCCCCAAGGCGGAAATGCAGGTGTTCCTGAACGCGCTGCGCCAGAACGGCCTCGCGCGAACGCTGGCGGAGCCGAACCTGGTGGCGATCAGCGGTCAGACTGCGACATTTCTTGCGGGCGGCGAGGTTCCGATTCCGGTCTCCCAGGGCGGTGCGGTGGCCGGTGCGATTACGCTTCAGTACAAGGAATTCGGCGTTCGACTCGCATTCACGCCGACGGTTTGCGCTGATCAGATCATTCGACTGCACGTCATGACGGAAGTCAGTGATGCGGTGGCCGGGGCGCGGACGATTGACACCATTCCGGTCTTCACGTTCAAGACGCGGCGGGTCGAATCCACCATTGAGTGCCCGAACGGCGCCACCTTTGCAATCGCCGGATTGCTGAATGAGCAGATCAACGCGGTGGCCCAGAAGATTCCGGGTCTCGGCGACGTGCCGGTGCTCGGGTCGCTGTTCAATTCCGTGGACTATCAGAAGTCCAACACGGAAATGGTGGTGCTCGTGACGCCGCAGCTCGCACGCGAGCGAGCCCCACCGCGCGCGGACCAGGTGGTGCCGGTGCCCGGTCAGAACATGCGGTCTCCGAGCGACTTTGAGCTCTTTGCGCTTTCTGAACTCGAAGGCAAGCCCGCCTCGTCGACGGCGGAGATCAGGGACGAACGGCAGGAGCCGGGTGAGGGAACACTCGTTCGACGGTCTCGTCCGATGCCCGCCCAGGCGCGATTGCACGGGCTCTACGGCATCGAAGATCAGGAGCCGGGCGCGCTGTCGAACTGACATTGAATGACGGGGCATGAAGCGACGAAGCCGCGTATGAGCCAGTCGCGATTCTGAGTTGGGTCGGATCGGAACCCTGACGCCTCTTTTTGACCGGCGGTGAATGACATGAAGGAAAAGGACTACACGGATATGCCCGGCTACCCCAAGGACATCGATCCATTTGCATCGTTCATGAAAGAGAAGTCCGATTCCGGGTCTTCGTCTTCCAAGGCCGGGTTCGCGACGGGCATTGCGCCGGACGCGCCGGATGGCGGCGAGATCGATCATCCGGGCGCGGGCACCGCAACGAACCCGATCATCGAGGATATCGTCAAGGACTATCGCATCGTCCGGACCGTCAGCGAGACCTCGACCAGCATCGTCTACAAGGCCGAGGACATTCGCACCAAGCGCCGCGTGGCCATGAAGGTCATTTACAACCGCGGCATTCCGGATTTTGAGAGAATCAACCGCGCTCGCGTCGAGATCGAGCGCATGCGGCACCTGTCGCATCCCGGCATCGCTGCGCTGCTCGACGCCGGAATGACAAATGAGGGGCACTGCTACTTCGTCAGCGAGTTCATCAAGGGCGTTTCGCTGAGCGAGTACATTTCGATTCACAAGCTGTCGCAGGACGATCGACTCGCGATCTTCGCCCGAATCTGCGAAGCGATTCACTATTCGCACCAGAAGTGCCTGCTTCACCGCGATCTTCGGCCGAGCAACATCATCATCGACGGCAAATGCAATCCGAAGATCGTCGGATTCGGCGTTGCCGGCGTGACCGACGTCGACGTCGGGCCGGCGAAGGAGGGTTCGGGCAAGCGGGAGCTGCGCGAGTTCCTGGCATACAAGAGCCCGGAACAGGTCGCGGGTCGGCTGTTTGACATCGACGTGCGCAGTGAAGTCTACAACCTCGGCGTCATCCTGTACGAACTTCTCACCGACCGGTTGCCTTACGATTGCAATTCCGAGAATGGAAAGGAGATCGTCGAGGCCGTCGTCAATGAGATGCCGCCGAAGCCCAGCTCGGTCAAAGCCCATCTGCGCGGCGACCTGGAGGCGATCACCCTGAAGGCGCTGGAAAAGCAGCCGACGGATCGCTATCAGACCGTGGCGGCGCTGTCGTACGACCTGGAAAACTACTTCGATCAGCGGCCCGTCGGCGCCCGCCGCGCGGGGGCGCTCTACGAGTTTCGAAAGCTGGCGACCCGCTACAAGTCGAGAACGATTTCCGTCGTCATCACCACGCTCGCGGTTCTCGCGTTCGGTGTTCACATTCACACGACGACGCGCCAGGCTGGTCAGCTCCTGGTGACGGAAGTCGAGCAGCGGGCCGCAAATGAAATTGCCCAGCACGCGATGGCGAAGCAATTCGCCATCGAGGAGATGAGGAATGCCCAGGCCTCGATGGAAGAGGCCCGGGCCGAACTCGATCGGATGCGGAAGCGGATTCAAAATGTTCAAGGCGAAGCCGAGGCCGTCGATGATCGCCTGGATCAGCTGGCCGAGCGGGCCGAACGCGCCGAATCGCGCGCCCAGGTATTCGAGCGAATGGCGCGATTCTGGGTGGAGAGGCTGGGCGCCTCCGGCGGCCGGAAGGTTCGGCCGACGGTGGACACGGGCAGCCTCATGGACGGCGCCGTGGCGGACGCGCAGAAGGAGTTTGCCGATGCGCCGCTTGCCAGGGCGTCGATCCTGAACGATGCGGGCGGGTTCTATGCCGGCATCGGCCGCAACGAGGACGCCATTCCGATTCTCGAAGACGCGCTGCGAACCCGGGGCGGTGAACTTGGTGACACACACCCGGATACGATTGACACATTGAACACCCTGTCATCGACTCTCTTCCGCGCCAAACGTCCGGCGGATGCCGAGCCTTTCGCGCGACGACTGGTCGATGCGACGCGGGAGGTCTTCGGGCCTGACGACGGTCGCACGCTGACGGCCATGAACAACCTCGGAATGACGCTCATTCCGCAGGGCAAATTCAATGAGGCGGAGCAGTACCTGCGGGAAGCGCTGGAGGGCCGTCGCAAGACCCTCGGAGAGAAGAGCCGGAAGACCGCCGCGACCTGGCAGAACCTGGGCCTCGTGTATTTTGAGCAGGAAAAGTTCGAAGATGCGGCCGGCGCGTTTCAATCGGCATTGGAAGTCCTTCAGGAGCGTGCACCGACCGGGAGCATCGCGCTCTGCGAAGCCCGCGTTCGTCTCGGCGCGAGCCTGTTGAAGCTGGAGCGGTACAACGAGTCGATCGCGGCGCTGAGGACCGCGGCGGAGGGACTCTCGGCGAAGCTGGGTGACTCTCATCGGGTCACGCGTGATTGCCTCACGATGCTGGCGGACGCGCTGGAGCGATCCGGCGACGCGGACGGCGCCGCGACGGTTCGAGCCCGACTCGGGTCCGATTCCACGAATTCGCCGGCGCCGAACTGACCATAGCAGCGCGCGAAAGCCCGATGCACCCGCTCGACGCGCTGTTCGACCGGCGTCCCATATCTCCCGCCCCGAATGGGAAGCAATTGCAGCCATCTCCCCTTGGGAGATTCCTCATCATCCCGCTCTGAATCGCCGACCCAAGTTCCCAGAAGGGGCGCATTGCCTCCCGCGCCGTGTTGTTGTGCGTGCATGGGCATGTGTCATTGTCTCGCACCGGCGTTCATGCGCCCGAACCGTCGGCGGCGGATTGAGACGTCCGGCGAAACGAATCCGCAGCCGCGCATGTTGAGGGAAGCCGCTCGTGGGTACCCAGATCAAGCTCGTCAAGACGCTTCGCCTTTCAGACAAGGAACTGAAGGCGGTCCTCGACCGGCTCGACACGGCCGTCGACGATTCTCATCGGCGCAAGCGTCGTTCCGAACGATTCGAGTACCGGTTGAAGGGCTGCGTGGTCACGCCGCATTTCACCGGGAAGGAGATTTCAACCGCCTACCTGGTTCCCTCGCGGGACATCAGTGCCGGCGGCATGTCGTTCCTGCATGGCGGCTTCATCTATCCGGGGACGCGCTGCACGCTTCAGCTCATCACCAAGTCCGGAACATGGAAGAATCTTGAAGCGAAGGTGATCCGCTGCGATCATGTCAGCGGTGCGGTTCATGAGGTCGGCGTCGAGTTTGATGCGGCGATTGATCCCGCGGAGTATTGTTCAAACGCCCTTAAGACACGCGTACTGCTCGTTGAGGACGATCCATCCACCGCGCGGCTGGCCAAGCTCTTTCTCACCCAGCTCCGCGCCGAGGTGGAACATGCGCCGGATGGGGCGAAGGCCGTGGAACTTGCGACCGCCGGCACGTTCGATGTCATCCTGATGGACATTGACATGCCCGAAGTGGACGGACTGGCCGCCACCGCAAAGCTTCGCAGTCAGGGCTATTCCGGAACCATCTTCGCCGTAACAGCCATGACAGAACCCGGCGACAGCGAAAAATGCATCGAGGCCGGTTGTGATGGGTATTACCCGAAGCCGTATGGGCGGGAACTTCTCGCGACCATCATTGACTCGCTGCATCAGAAGCCAATCGTCAGCTCGCTGGCCGAGGACCTCTCGATGACGGAGATCATTCGGGAGTTCGTCGAGGAGCTGCCGCCGAAATTGCAGAAGATCGAAGCGGCTGTTCAGGCGAGCGACCTTCCGGCGCTGCAGAAGCTCTGCCGTTCACTCAAGGGTGAGGCGGGGGGATACGGCTTCGAGCCGATCTCGAACGCCGCCGCGAATGTGGAGAAGGCGGTGATCGCTCAGACCGAGGCGAGTGAAATCAAGAAGCTCACCGACCAGTTGATCAAGCTCGCGCACCTCGCCAAGTCTTCGCCGCGCCGCGAGCAGACTCCCGAGGAACCAGCAGAGGCCGCGGCCGAGGCGCCCGTGGAGGCCGAGGCCGAGGCCGGCGCCGAGGCGTAGACGAATGAATCCGCTGAATCTTCGGCCTGCCCAAGAAGCATCACGCTCGCGGAGGCGCCAGGGTCCTAACCTGCGAGCAGGCACTCAACGAATATCGACAAATCGGCCGCATCGTTCGACTGATCTCCGTTCATGTCCGCGGCCACGCGGTGGTCGTCGTCCACATCAATTCCAAGCAGCACATTGATGAACAGTGCCTGATCGAAGGCGTCGGCGTCTCCATCGTCGTCGATGTCGGCGCACAGCCGTGGAAACAGTCTGAAAGTTCTCATCTGCTGCCGGGCGAAGGCCGGAGAGATTCCGGCGGCGGTCGTCGGCTCGTCGGCCACGTCGGTCTCAATGTGCGTCGTCACCCTGGCGCTGCGAATTCGTCGAGGGGCGAGTTGAATGTCAGTCGTTGTGCCTGATTCCCTCATGCTCCAGAGGCGGGCGATGAGTCCCTGGTCTATGCCTTCCTCGGCCGGCTTGAAACACCAGAGTAAAACGTCGGGATTCGAAGCGACGACGGCCGAAAGGCTCGCTTCCGGCAGCCTCGGGCTGCCTCCGGTCACGAGGCCGGCCACGAGTGGGTTTTGATGCTCGAGTGCCATTCGCATGGCGTCCGAGGAGTCGTACTGGTCGTGCACCCGCAGGGCGAAGCGGTGGATGAAGAGTGAATCGCCTCCTTGATTCGAAATGCCGTTGTTGCCGTTCGCGACCCGGCCACCCGCGAGCGCGGTGATCGACGGCGTCGAGACGTCGAGCATGGAGGTGGTGCTGCCGCCCAGTCGAAAGAACGCCGCATCCGCATTTGACAGGGTGACGCCGATGCCGCCGTCGCCGGTGATGTCGGCGAAGTGGTTGAACGTCAGCCAGTCGTACCGGGCGTTTCTCGGAGAGTAGTCGCCGCCGGATGTCGAGAGCGCGGCAGTCAGAATCGCACCGACCTCCTCGTGCCTCACGATCGGCGAAGTCAGATTGAAGCCGAATGCGTAGGTCTGCGTCGTGCTGAAGTTCTGGGTGATGCGATTCTCAATGTCGATGCGATCCGCGCCGCGATAGACCGTCACGCGAGTGGTATGCGCCACGGGCGACGGTGCGACGGCCGTCAGCGTCACCGAGACCGGGCCGGCGTTCTCGATCGTCACCGTTCCGGCGGACGCGCCGAGATCGCTCATGGTTCGGCCCGAGAGCGTCTGCACAAACTCACGATCGCTGCGCGTGTGATCGATGAGGCTGGTGATCGCGCCGTTGGGTGCGACGGTGATCTGATACTGAGCATGATCCATGATCTTCGCGTCGCCCGCGGTGTCCGTGACGGTTGCCGCGTTCGGATAGGTCTGTCCTGCGCCCGGGCGAATCTCATAGACGCGGTATCCCACCGAAGGCACGTTCTCGGCGCGGATGCGAAGATAACTCTGGCCATTCAGGCTCACGACCTGCGACGGTGTTTCGAGTTGAGTCTCGACGTCCACGATGTGGAAGGGCGTTGGACCTCCGTAGGGGAAGTCAGCGGCGTCACTGCGCGGCCAGCCGAGCGGATTGAAGACGAAGATCCGGGGGTTGGAGCCGCCGGTCGGAATCAAGTCGCCGAGTGCCGCGGCTGCGTCGTCGTGCAGAGTGTTCACATAGGATTCGATTTCATCGGTGATGGCATGCTGCCACGCGATTCGTTTCTGAATGCCCGTCGAGCCGGTCGGCGGGCCGACCATGCCGAAATCGTGCTCCCAGAAGAGGCCCCAATTCATGAAGGCCTGATCGCGGGCGGCTTCGCGGCCATTCATCAAGCCGGGATCGAAGAGACTGACGACGGCCGCCATGGCTTCCGCGGCGCGGAGTTTCTCCACGGCGCGTTTCGCGCGGGCGGTGACCTCGGCCATGCAGGCGGTGTAGAGCTCCCACTCATTACCGAAGCTGACCGCCTTCGCGGGAAGTGAACGGAGGTTGTGGGTCGCTTCAAAGTCGGCGAAGAAATCGATCTGATTGGAGACGATGACTTGCCTTGCGGCGTTCGTGGCGTTCTGCGCGACGGTGACGAACTGATTCGTCTGGGTTTGAAGATCATCCCAGCCCTTGCCGAAACAGCCGATGACGTCGTACGGATATCGGGCGGCGAAGCCGTTGAACGGGGCGTTGGCGGTGACAGTGTCAATGACCGAGGATGGGTTTCGCGCCTCGGCGTACCCGCCCATGCTCTGGTTGCCGAAAAGCATGGAATTCCACTTCATCAGAACCTCGGCGCCATCGGGACCCTGTGCCCGGTATATGTCATGTTCCCGGTCCCACGCGTCCGGCACCTTTGAATCGCAGCCGCAGATTCCCTTCCAACTGTATCGTGCGCCCGAACCGGCCCAGAGCGATGTCAGCCCCATCGGCTGGGTTT
>CALLKH010000339.1 GCA_938008425.1 uncultured Planctomycetaceae bacterium
GGTAGAGTACTCGAACATGCCTTGCGCCGAGTCGCGTTGCTGTTCGGGCGGAATCGAACGCGGTGTTGCCGCCGCCGACGATCACGACGCGCTGATCGTCGCAGTCTACGCGGCCTTCCCGAGCGCGATCGAGAAAGTCGATTCCCTGCATGACGGGGTCCTGGGGCGATGCGCCGAGGTCGAGGCCGCGAAATTCCTGAAGTCCGACGGCGACGAAGACGGCGTCGAACTCATGTGAAAGCGTGAGCAGGCGCTCTCGGTTGACGAAGGTGTTGCGCTCAACCGTGACGTGATGGCTTTGGATGTAGCGGATTTCCTGGTCAAGCACCGGGCGAGGCAGCCGGTATTCGGGGATGCCCGTGCGAAGGAGGCCGCCGAGTTCGCGGCCTGCCTCGAAGAGCGTGACTTGATGGCCCAGCCTGCCGAGTTGGTAGGCGCAACTGAGGCCGGCCGGTCCGGAGCCAACGACGGCCACATTGTATTCCAGGCTCGGCGGCGAGACTTCGGGTGGCCGCCCGGTTTCCGCGGCGTAGCGTTCCAATTCGCGAATGTGAACGGCCTGATCGAATTCGCTGCGGTTGCAGGCGTCGATGCATGGCGCGGGACAGACTCGACCGCAGACGCCGGGCAGCGGTGACGTTTCGAGCAGGACTCGCAGCGCTTCGTCGGGGTCTTTGCGGTTGATCGCGGCGATGAAGGCCGGGATGTCGTTGCCGGCGGGGCAGGCGTGTGCGCATGGCGCTTCGAGTTTCCGGCGATGGGGCTGTCGCGACGCCCATGAACCGGTGCGAAGTTTCGGCGGTGCGCCGACTTCGGGATCGAGCAGGCCGAGCAGCCTGCCGCCGGATGTTGGTGTCGGCGGGCTGGCAGGTTCACCGGGCAGTTTGACAGATTGGACGCGGTCAAACGTCTGCCGCGCGGCAGCGAGGTTTGAATCACCAAATTTCAGATGGCGGATCGCGGCCTCGATGTCCGGCCAGTCGAGTTCCAAAACGCGACCCACCGCACCCAGCAGGGCCGTGTTGACGATGGGAACCGTCCGCGTGCCGAGGTTGTTTTCAACGGCGATTGATGTGGCATCGACGGTTGCCACGCTTCGCCCCGCAAGGAGACTTTGGAACGCGGTCGGCTCATCCGGCGTGTTCAGCACGACCCAGCCATTCGGGTTATGACCGATGAGAATGTTCGGCCCGATGAGCGTCCGATCGAGGACGACGACGTGATCGGGCGTCTTCACCTGATTGTGGTTTGTAATTTCCTGGTCGTCGATTCGAACGAAGGCCTGGAGTGGAGCGCCGGAGCGCTCAGCTGCATAGACGCCAAAGGCCTGTGCCTGGGCCCCCTTCAGGAAATGTGCGGTTGCGATGAGCTTGGCGAGTGTTACGCCGCCTTGTCCGCCGCGGCCGTGAATCGTGATCTCGATCATGGCGAACTCCCGTGATGATCGACCAACATCAGCTCCGCATGATTGGTCGAACTCTTCTGTGAGCCATTCCAATCGTGCGATTGGCCGGCGCGTACCGAGAGAATCACGCGCGCGATCGAGTAAAAACGCGCAAGCGATCGCGAGATGTCGGACATTTCAACACCCTGCAAGTCACGTTCCAAGTCATTGTCCGATGTCGCTTCAGTGGACGGATCAGTCGTTTCACGTCGGAGTGCGGGTCAGGGGATTGTTCTTCGCGGCGCCGCCCCCGGGAATCGGCGACTAAGGCGCGATCGATACCGGAGGAATCCGCAATTCGCGCGGAGTCTCGCGACGCGGCTGAGAGGCCTTTCGATTGGGTGATTGTGTGTCCACGGGTTACGAAGGCTGGGATTTTATCGGTCCGGGTGGTCGCATCGGCCATGATTGTCTTGTGGTCGATCTGCGCGATGTCGCTGCCGACTGAAGGACAATCTTCCTGGGTGGTGGACGCATTCAGCGTATGGGCGCCAGTTGAATTTTGACATGAAGACTCGGCGCCGGTCCGTCCCGCTTCACGAACCTGCAGGAGCAATCACCAGGCTGCCGCGCCAAGTGGCGATCGACTCATGGGTTGCAGGTGCATTCGGTCAGTTCCTGGGAAGTTGCAACCGCTGCACCGGGTGCTGGCACATGAATTGCGGCTTTTTTGCCTGGTGATGCGAATCGGACGGCGCGGTGTCGAACCTGATCCTGTCCGCCTCGAATTGCGGGGAAATCGGCCGACATTGTGGGAGTCTCCGCGCATCGCTGCGAGCGAGGATATGCATCGTGAGAGAGTTCATCACCGGCAACCAGGCGATCGTGCGCGGGGCCCTTCGCGCGGGGTGCGATTTCTTTGCCGGGTATCCCATCACGCCGGCCAGTTCGATTCTCTCCGAGTTCATGTCCGCCTTTTCGCAGGGTCCGTGCATCGCGGTTCAAACCGAGGACGAGATCGCGGCGATCGGCCAGTGCATTGGCGCGGCCATGGCGGGGCGAAAGGCGCTGACTGCAACGTCCGGTCCTGGGTTGAGTCTCTACAGCGAGAACATCGGGCTCGCGCAGATGGGTGAAGTGCCGCTCGTCATCGTGGATTGCCAGCGGATGGGCCCTTCCACCGGCGGCGCGACGGCCAGCGGCGACGGAGACGTCTGCTTCGCAGCCAACGTCACGGCGGGCGGCTATCCGATTCCCGTACTCGCGGCGACGGACGCTGAGAGTGCGTATCGTCTCACGGTTCAAGCCTTCAATATAGCCGAATCGCTTCGCACGCCTGTGATCTTATTGGCCTCGAAGGCCATCGTAATGACACGCCAGAGCGTCGATCTGGAATCGATTGAACTGCCGCCGATCGTTTCGCGAAAAGCGGCGAATGGAACGGGCGAATTCTTCCCCTACCGATTCGCGTCACCCGAAGACGTTCCCGAGTTTGCGCCGATCGGCGGCGCGCGGCGCGTTCGCTTCACCGGTTCGATTCACGATGAATACGGCCTGATTACGAATGACCCTGTCAAGATCGAGCGAAAACTGACCCACTTGTATCGAAAAATCGATGCGCGGGCCGACGCGCTGGAACTGGTGCAGGAAGATCTCGATCCCGAGTCGGAGGTCTTGGTCATTTCGTACGGCGCGGCTGACGGTGCGGCCGTCGAGGCGGTGGCGTCCGCCCGGGCGAAGGGGACAGCGGTGTCTCATCTTACGCTTTACTGCCTTTCGCCGGCGCCTGAATCCGCCGTGCGGCGAGCACTGACGCCGCGAATCCGGCGTGTCGTACTACCCGAATTGAACATCGGACTCTACGCACGCGTTCTGCGGCCGCTGCTCGGCGGGGTTCTCCTCGACTCGATTCGTCGCTACGACGGCGGACTCATTGCGCCCGCTGTCATCGAGACCGCCATACTGAAATCACTCGGCGCCGGGGTGGAGCACGGATAATCGATGAGCCTCGAACAGATCGATATTCTGACCCAGAAGCGCTGCGACATGGCGTATTGTCCCGGCTGTTCGCACGGCTCTGTGCTGGAGTCACTTGCAGCTGCGATGTGCAAGCTGGAACTGCCGCCGGAGAAAATGTGCCTTGTCACTGACATCGGATGCGTCGGGCTGGCCGATCAGTATTTCGCGTGCCACACTTTTCATGGTTTGCATGGCCGGTCGCTCACTTACGCGGAAGGCATCCGGCGGGCGAGGCCGGATCTGCTGACCGTCGTCCTGATCGGCGACGGCGGCTGCGGGATCGGCACGGCGCACCTGGTTCACTCGGCTCGGCGCGGCGTGCCGATCAAAGTCGTCGTCTGCAACAATTTCAATTTTGGCATGACAGGCGGACAGTCTTCGCCCACGACGCCGCCGGCGGCCGTGACTTCGACGAGCCGGGCCGGCGCGACGGAACGGCCGATGGACATCTGCGGCACGGTTTTGGCGAATGGCGCGCATCATGTGGCGCGATTCAGTGCGATGGACCGGGACTGCACGACGCGAATCGAAGCGGCGCTGCGATCTCCGGGATTCGCACTGCTCGACATCTGGGAACTGTGCGTCGCTTACTTTGTCGAAAAAAACAAGGTCAGGCCCGCGACCATTCATGAGATGTCGGAACGCCTCGGGTTGCCTTTCGGGTTGCTTCGGGATGATCGCCACGCCACCGAGCCGAAGCCGGTGCGCACAGCTGCCGTGCCGCGCGCCCTGCGACCTGAGCAGACCAGGGTCGGTCCCCTGGCCTGGCACGGTCGGCAGGAGATCTGGATCGCAGGATCGGCGGGGCAGCACATTCGTACGGCGGCCGGCATCTTCGGTGAGATCGCGACGGCCTGCGGGTTGTTCGTCGCACAGGACGATGACTTTCCGATTACGGTGCGCCGCGGTCACTCGGTCTCAAAGCTCGTCATATCGGGGCGGCCGATTCGATATACCGGCAGCGATGCCCCAAGCGTCATGATTTTACTCAGTGAAGACGGTGTAAAACGCGTTTCACCGCTCGACCGGTTCGCCGACGCGCCGCGCGTTTTCTCAGTGCCTGGGCTTGCCGGTAACGGTGTCCCGGGGGAAGCGGAGATCATTAACGTGGCGGCCATGGGTCGGACGGTCGGCAGGGAGAATGTCGCTCTGGCGGCGCTGGTGAGCGCGCTTCTGGCCTGCGGCATGGTCGAAGCGAAGGAACTTTATGACGCCGCGGAGTCGGTGTTGCATGGCAAGCACCGCGATTCACATTTGACGGCACTTCGACTGGCGGCTGAATCGCGCGGCGATCTTACTAAGCGGACGAAAAGTGTGGAGGCGTCACCATGATCGAAAAATCCCACGTGGACGAGGCTCTGAATCGGATCCATTCGCATTTCGGAAAGAGGATGGTCGTGCAACCGCCGGCCGACGCGGCTGCCCTGCATGAACTGGAGGAGATGGCCGGCACGTTGCCCCGGTCCTACATGATCTTTCTGACGACCTGCAACGGCCTGACGATTCGGTTCGATGACAAGTGCGAGGACGAGCATTTGCCCTGCATCCATGAGATCGAGTCCGCGAAGACCGACGTCATGAATCCGGCAACCGTGAACCGTCTGATTCCGATTCGCGGAGACGTTGAAGGCCTATGTGACTGGCTTTGCCTGGAAGAGGGACCGGCATACGGCTCCGTCATTCGGTGGAACCCGTGGACGGATGACGCCAGGTACGTGAGTTCATCCTTCGATCGCTACCTCGATGCGTGGTCCCGGTACCTGGTGAAAGCGCATGATTCGGACGGTCGGCTGACACCTTTCGGACGCAAGGCTTCGTTCGACGACGCCTTCATACGCCGGCACGACGTGAAGTTCGATGGGATGGCCAATCAGGAATCGACGGTGGAATGGCTTCGCGAACTTCAGATGTCGGCTCCAACGGGGGAGGACATGGAGTAGGGGGCAATCGGGATCGTATCTGCAAGAAATCGCCGTGCAGAGGGCGAACAATGCGGGCGCGGGCGCCGATCCGAAAGTATCCTACGGGAGGTGTATCACAAAGATTCAAAACCGCGAGACGACGGTTTTGTCTCGATGGAGTCCCATTCCTGCGGGCCGCATTCTTCTGAGGCTCCAGATCCTGATGCCGGTTTCGATGGGAATGGAAGGTGCCGCGTGCGACACGTTGCTGCAATTGACGCAGGCGCTGAATATGACCCAGCGCCGCGACCAGGCGACGGTCCTCTCCTTCTGCCGCTCCTGTTCCGACACGCGCGCCGGTCGCGATTACTTCGACATACCGACAGCGCCGGAGCATCCATTCATCGAGACGTTTACAGTCCAAGGTCTCGCCGGCGACGCCGTCGATACAACCGACGTGCGGGCCTACCTGATCCTCAGGGACTGCGGTTCTCTGGCCCGGAATCGCGTGTTCAAAGTTGATTGGGAGGAAAGCGGACTGGGACTCGAAGGCCGTGTTTCTCACACGCCCGGCGAGTGCATCACGTTCGGTGGCCAGCGTTCGCCAGCGTATTGGGAAGTGATCATTGATCGGGTCGGCAGCATCGTGATCAGCGTGGAATGGGAAATCAGCCGGGTTGACTGCGAGCCGTTCGCGCAGCCACTTCAGCCGGGAGATTTGACCGGCTGAGGCAGGGGGTGAAGCTGGAGTCCAGCGGGCGCGGAAAACCCACGGTTAATATTCTGATCGCGGCGTTCAACGGATGGCTTCGAGCAGAATGTCTCAATGAAGACCGGTTCTTCTGGTTGTGCGACGCCAGCCTGCAGGTCGAACGCTGGCGCCCACATCACAATCAGGATGGTCCGCACCGCGCCATCGGGTGCCTGGCCCCGACGGAGTTCGCTGCATCAACGAGCCAGAAAACGCAGGCCGGATGACAGGCGACTTCTAACCTTGAGGATGAATCAACTTTGGGTACAAGCGCACCCGCGATGAAGCTCCGATTCTCAAACGCAAGGAGAAGGCGAACGTTGGAGACATTGTCGCGATCAAGATCATATTTACTGGCGTGGAGCTCACGGAGGATCTCAAGGCGGCGGTGGACGATGACATCCAGATCGTTGACCCGGATAACAATCTCTACGATGAAACGGACCTGAAACGCCAGGAAGTTCCGCACGGCAAATACGGAACGCGTTTTGTCATTTTCTATAACAAGGGCGTTGTCATGTTGAGATTCGAACCCAAAGACAAGGCGGGCATCTATACCGTGAAGGTCGAAATCCACGATCGTGTCGGCAAGAAGTCTGTTGCGCTTGAAGAGAAAATCACTCTTCAGAAATGACGCCCTTCGGCTGTCGAGGGGCACGTCTATCTGGCCCGCCATTCGATCGAGTACTGTGAAGTAGGGTAAGAGCGGCAGGTTTCCGCGACGGACAGTTCAACGGGTGTTCAGTCGCCCCCGTATGCTTACCTCGCGATTGAGGCAAGTCGCGATTTCGTCTGCGGTTGACGGCGGTTCAACCCTGAACTGGCAACCGAGGCGCATCACAGCCGGGGCCCGTCTCGAGCCCGGCGGCGAATCCTGCTCAGTTCCGGCACCGGGCGAACGAATCCCTGCAGCCTTGGGTGGCGGTCTGAATCCACAGTTCCTCAGGCCCTCTGACTGAACGAATCGTCCAGAGGCCGAGCGCCTCGCCAGAATTGCAACTCAATGATTGCCTTCCAGGAGAGTAGCGCATACCATAAACGCAACCAGGAGGTTGCATAATGAGTATTCACAAGAACCAGGACCGAATCGAGAAGGTCGTCGAGCTTGCAGCACCGGTCGCGCGGGTCTGGCGGGCCATCAGTGATCACAAGGAATTTGGTGAGTGGTTTCGGGTTCGACTCGATAACCCGTTCAAAGTCGGGGAGACAACCACCGGAAACATCACCTATCCAGGTTACGAGCACATGAAATGGGAGTCGGTAACCGAGGAGATGGATCCCGAACGCCTGTTTGCCTTTTCCTGGCCACCGAGTGCCATCGACCCCAACACGGAATACGACGCGGACGCAAAAGTACGGGTGGAGTTTCGGCTCGAGCCGACGGAAAAAGGGGGCACACGTCTCACCATTACGGAAACGGGTTTTCTGCAGTTTCCGGAATCAAAGCGGCTCGAAGCGCTGCGTTCGAACACAGAGGGCTGGGACATTCAGGCCAGACACATTGCCGCCCATGTCGAACGTTAGCGAAGCCATCGTTCCTGCCCTCGTATCCGCGGCACTTGGCGATATCAACCATCTCAGACTTGTTTCCCGCTTCAGCGGCGGGGAGCGGTACTCGATTGCGCAGCTCACGAAGGGTTTCGATCTGACGCGACGAGGCTTTCGATCCCTGTCGCGCGTTTCGCGCTGGACGCGCCGACGTGTGACTTTGCCTGCGACGACTCCGCGGATAGGGCCTGTCAGCCGGGCGGCACTATTTCTTCTCGCGCTTGAACTCGAAGCGCTGGGGGCGGCCGCCGTTGGCGAATCCGATCGATGCGGTCAGGCGCCCCTTCGCCGAAAGCTCGTACACGATGCGCTGGGGGAAGTCGTGGCGAGGGTTCTCGAACACGGCGCGTTTCTTGTCCAGCTCGGTGAGCACGAACTCGGTCGGTGGAGTGCCGTTGGGCTGCGCCTTGTAAACCAGCCCACCGTCGCGCTCGACAATGCGCAGGAACTCGAACGCGACCATCTTCCCGCGCGAGACGGTGCGCGACACGGCGAGCATCGCGCCGCCGAGCGGCGGGCTCCATCGCTCCTCGATCGACGTCGCGCCACTTGCACCACGCGTTCCCGTCCAAGCGCCGGCCAGCCACGCCATGTCGTCGATCTCGGCCTCGGCCGGCGTGGGCAGCGCGATGTCCTCCGGATGGCGATACAGCGCGACCGACTTGAACCCCGAGGGCGGATCGACCGCAACGCTCGCGAGCAGCCCGTCGGCCGTGGGGCGAAGCACCCACTGAATCAACCCGCCTGTGCGCGTGTCGTCCGCTGCGCGCACCGGCTCGCTTTCATACTCGAACGCGCCGTCCTTCCACGCGCCGCGGTAGCGCGAAACCCTGCCTTCGCGGGTGACCTCGGTGGCTGAGCCGTCGAGAGGAATGCGCAGTTCGCCGTCGCGACGCACCAGGACGAACGCATCCTCCTCGATGCGCAGCGTGACTTTCGCGCTCATGCTGGGCTGATGCTGCTCGCTCGCGCGGCCCTCGGTGCGGTCCTCGACGTAGATCCAGACGCCGTCGAGCGCGCGCAACCCCTCGTGCTTCGCCGAAGGCTCGCCGGAGGCTATCGTCGTCAGGGCCACGCCCAGGGTTGCCAGAAGTGCCAGCGCTGTTTTCGGCCAAGTGTGCAAGCGCATGGAGGGGTCTCCTTTCGAGTCATGAGTCGTTCGATCGGTGCGCCCGAGCCGCCTGCGACATTCCGCAATATACCCACCGGGTGGCGCGTACGGTAGCTGACTGGCGGATTGTTCAAGAGCCTTGAGAATAGACCAATCTGAGATTGCGGAGTCTGCAGCACTAAGAGAAAAAAGTGCAACGGGCGACCTCCAGTCGCCTCGAATCGAGCGTTGCCGCTTATACTCGAGCGAAAGCCGCGTTGGGTCGTCGGGCGATGAGCAACAGAACACTGCGAATCTCGTTTGAATGCGGTAGCAGGGCGGGTTGAAGTGATCGAATCGTCGCGTGAACGTGCAATCTGGTACCCCTACTGGTACGAGCTCGATCAATCGATCGCGGTCGGCCAGACCGACGAGTTCGAATTCTACAAGACGCCGCCTGACTATGTGCAGGCAGACGGCCTTCGAGTGTTCTATCACGGCAACTGGCGGGAAACGCACCTCTACACCACCGAGCGGAAACAGATCAAGAGCATCAGTCATCCCATCCTGGGACAAATCGAGCGGATCGATGCCGAAGGACTGGACTACTCCTTCGCGATGTCGGATGGCCGTGTGTTGCTGATCGAGGCGGAGGAGACGCCGGGCCTTGTGTATGATTTGTCTGCGCCTATTAAGGACTGGCGCATCTTCGTTGAGTTGCTGCCTGCTTAGGCAACGGAGGAGCGGAGGACTTCGCCCCTTCGGCCGCAATTTCACATCCTCCATCCCGAGCGCGTCGATGCTGACTTGGCAATCCGATTCGCCCGATGCCGAATGCTTGTCGTTCGCACGGACTCACGACGCTGATCGTCACCGAGGGCGCTAACTACCCGAAGCCGCTAGCGGACGTCCGCCGTCGTCGTCAGAAGCTCGAACTGATGGAGTGGTGAACCGACACCCCATTCGGCGAACCTGAACTTTGCGTGATTTCCCGGGCTGACCGGATGCCCTGGATCGATCAGAACAGTACCGGCAACAACCGGGCAATCGGTTCAATTGTCTGTTATTCTCAGAGATCGTCTGGGTTGGGATCGTGTACGCCGACGACGGACGGCGACCATCGACCGAAGGGATCTCTGAATGACGCTCATCAGCAGGAAGAGTCGAACAGATCTGATAATAACTTGCCTCGTGCTCGCGACATCCGTTGCCGTCGTTGCGGCGCCGGCCGATGCCGCTGACGAGGGCTCGCCAGCGAGTGCGTATCAAAGGCTGGTCTTTTCGCTCAACCTCCGGCCGCCTGCCTGGCAGGAGGTTCGAGAGAACGCCCATGTCATCGCGGAGTTGCTGCGCCCCTCGGATCCGAAGTTGGCCGGGGAGCTCACGGCCCGGGTTGACCGGGTGATTGCTGAACTGACGGAGGCGCCGCCGGATCCGCCGGATGTGGACCTGGGAGCAGCCGCGGTTGAAGCGGCCGAAGTCGACGCGCTTCCCCGTCGCGAGGGCGCGCGCCAGGTGTTCGAACTCGCCACGCGATCGGTCGCCGCGATCGCCCGATCGCGCCTGGCTGCGACGCAGGTCGAACCGGGTGACGCCGGGTCGAAACCCAGCCATGCCGCGCGCGCGGCATTCGATGCGCTCGCCCCGTATCTCGCGGTGTTCGATCAGTCCGCGCTCGCACGACTCAACCAGAAGTTCGGCGAGCTAGAAAAAGATGCGGGAGACAAGGAAAGTGGGGCGGCGAAGGCGCCCGGGGGCCGCGTCGCCGCGGAAGCCGTGGCCGAAATCGACTCCTATCTGGAGGCGAATTTCGGATCGGGCTACAGGGCGATCGATGCCGAGCGGCTGCTGCCGATTCCGCTCGCAAGTCAGACCGTCGATCATCGCGCCGAATTCGAGATTCCGCTGCCGCCGGGAAGTCGAATCGGCCGGCCGCTGCCGCGACCCCGTCAAATTCTCAACAGCGTCGAACGCGGCGCCATGGAACGCGAGATGCCGCTGAGCACCTTTGGCGCCGCACTCTTCGGCAATCCGTTCATCTTCGGCGAGCCCGCCAGGTCGATCGGCATCACTTGCAATTCATGTCATGAGAAGAGCGGGAATAATCGGGACTTTTTCATTCCGGGACTGTCATCGCGGCCGGGAAGTCTCGATGTCACAAACAGCTTCTTCGCCCCGCATGCCAATAACGCGACATTCGATCCGATCGACATTCCAGACCTGAGGGGCATTCGATTCACCGCGCCGTATGGCAGGAACGGGCGATTCGCTTCGCTTCGGGATTTTACGCGCAACGTCATTGTCAACGAGTTCAATGGCCCCGAGCCGGACGCCGTACTGCTGGACGCGATGGTCACCTACATGAACGAGTTCGACTTTGTGCGCAATCCGGCGCTGAATTCTGATGGAACGCTCTCGGCGCGGGCAAGCGACGCCGCCCGCCGGGGTGAGAAGATCTTCAATCGCCCCTTCGATCAGATGAACGGAGCGAGTTGCGCAACGTGTCATATACCGAACGCGAATTTTCTGGATCATCAACGTCACGACGTTGGAACGGTTGAGGGGTACAACGACTTCTCACGAGATCGCGCCCTGGATACTCCGACGCTCCTCGGCGCCATGTCATCGGCGCCCTACTTTCATGACGGGAGCCAGCCTACGCTGCGGGCGGTTGTGGAGTGGTTCAATCGCCGATTCGGACTCGACTTGAGCGAAGCCGAACTCGGTGATCTGACGTCGTATGTCTCGACCGTTGGAAACGGGATCCACGTCTATGAGCCAGGAGACAATTTCCTCGAGGATGATCTGGAGGACATGGAGGCGTTCATCAAGGCGTCCGAAACCTTCTTAAACAGGGAGAAGTGGGATCTGCTGAGCCAGTATTACCGGGGTCTTGCCTTCGAAATGCGCCGACAGGCGAATGAAGCCGCGAATCCGATTCATCGGCCGATACTTGAGGAACTGGCTCGAAGCCTGGATCGCGCGCAGCAAGGGGCGGACGCCAAAGATCGCCCCGGCGTCGAATCCGCGATCCAGGCATGGCGGGTGCAGTATCGAAGGCACCGATATGAGTTGAGGTGACGCCGCTACGTGATGCGGAAATCCTCCGATAACGCTGGTTCGATTTTAGATGCCTCCGATTGGGATACTGACGCTGGTCGATCCTGGCTGATCGTCAGGTCCGCGAATCTTCAATTCATCAAGACGCCGTGAATCCTCCCGCGGTGGAGGTCTTTCCCGCCTCGTTTGTTATCAACCAC
>CALLKH010000340.1 GCA_938008425.1 uncultured Planctomycetaceae bacterium
TCGATACCGCTGAATACACCATGAAATCGTGCATTGACGCACGATTACTTCCGTCATTGTTCGACGGGAAAAACAGACACGAAAGGAGATCGCACCGTATGAATCGAGGACGAATTTCGACCAGTCTTGCCCTGTTGTCGCTCAGCGTGCTGATGGTCGCGGCCGGCATGGAGTGCCCGCCCAACAACAACATGAACATGAACGGCAACAACAATAATAATAACAACAACAATAACAACGGAAACAACAACGGCACCAATCTCGTCGCCGTCGATTCCGGCATCACCGTTCGCCATGACACCTCGATCAGGGTTGGCGACGATCTCATCGTCTTCGGCGTCGGCGCCGTCAACGGCGTCGAGTATATCGTTCCCTCGACGACGCCGACGACCGGCATGACCTTCACCAACAGCACCAACTTCCGCTCGGTCGCCTTCGAAGTGCTCGGCAAGAAAATCGCCCTGCTCGATCAGACCTTCATGCTCACCATCTACGACACCGAGAACGCTACATCGCACGTGTTCGACATTACCGACGTTCGCGTCTCGAACATTCCGATTGGAGAACACCCCCAGGGCCCGCTGCACGGGGACGGCAATCTTCTCGTCATCTGCAATGATCCGACGGACGTCACCGACATGAACAACATCAAGGTGGCGGATCTCTCCACCGCCACGCCGACGCTCACCGCCCTCAAAAACGCGCCCGGCATCACCGGCGTCAGTTCAGCCCAGATTCAAACCGCGCGGGTGAACGAATCCAAGAAGCGCGTGGTGGGCGCGCGAAACAACGTCTTCTACATGTGGGACCTCGATAATCCGATGACCGATCCCGTCGAGTTCGATCGCTCCGGCGACGGCGGCATCGGCGCCGAGGACTACCGGTTCGACGGCACCTACATTTTGTACGAAGACTCCGAAGGACCCGCGAACATCCACATCTTCAATGTCGAAACCGGTACCGACACGATGTTGACAAAGAACCCGGGACAGGGCCCGCTCGCGCTCAACGGCGGAAGCTTCTGCTACTTCCTCGATCGCGATTTCACCGATGATTCCGCGTCGGGCGCCCGGTCGGCGATCGGGGAGGCGCCGGGACCTGACAGCGTCGAAGGCGGCGTCGATGGCGCCGATCCGCGCGACAGCGATCCCGAATATCTCGGCTACGGCGGCGGCTGCGCCATCACGCCCGATGGATCGATGTTCTTCATCGCGGGCGACGAATGCGTGAACGTCACCACCGAGTACATCCAGGTCAGCACCGGCGGGGACTTCGTTGCGCTGAAGAACGGCGATGAGGACTTCCTTGGCACCGACGTGGCGTGCAGCAGCAACACGGTCGGCTTCCGAACCGGAGCCAACAACGATACGACGATCGCCTACATCATCCTTCCGTGATAATGTCGCCCGACCGTCGCAACTCGCGATGAAACAGTGGGCGTGATGAAGACGCCGACTGAAGAATTGAAAAAGCCCTGCCCACGATGGTGGGCAGGGCTTTCTTTTCTTGTCATCAATGAGGGAGTTTCGCTCTCAACTCACGTACGAAGCGGTTTGTTGTTTCGTCTGCGTCGCCCGACGAGCAGGAACGGCAGTAGCATCGGCGCCCCACCGCCGCAGCAGTCCTGTGCGACGGGTGCAGGCGGTTCGCCATTGTCCACACCGCCGCTGCCGCCGGTTCCGCCGTTGTTTGAACCGCTGCTGGTCAAGGAACAGTCGGGCTTGCCGTCGTTGTTGGCATCCGCATCACTTCTGCCGCAGCCGCAAATGCCGGGCTCAGTCTTGAACTGGTCGAGCGGACATTCATCTTCACAGTCAACCACACCGTCGCCGTCCAGGTCACCGGTGAACACCTTGATGGTCTGCACACAGGTCGCCGAGTTCCCCGAGAAATCTCGGGCGGTCCATCGGCGAAGGATGCGAATCGACTCGGGACAGGTTCGCGTTTCAACCTCGTCGGTAAACGAAACGACCGGCGATGCATCGAATGCATCGGTGGCCGTCGCCTGGCCGGTCGCCGAGGGTTCGGACGACTCATCCGAAACGATGGTGACATTTGCCGGGCAGCTTAGAATGGGCGGGACCGCGTCAATCAATGTCACCGCCACTTTCACGTCCGTGAATCCGCCGATCGGATCGTTGTCCGCCACGCGAAGGGTAAACGAGTCATTCTGCTTCTGGCCCGCCGCGGGGGTGTAGCACATCTGGACCTGGGCGCCGGACGCCACGTTGCCGACGAACGCCACCGTACCGCGCGTCGGCGCCTTGTGCAGCGTCCACGTGAGCAGCGCAAGATCGGTGTCAGGATCGTCGGCGGTCAGCGTGACGCGATTGGCGGTGTTTCCGCAGTCGCTGATGTACGGAACCTTCAACGACTGTGGCGTCACCGACGTGATCAGCGGCGCGGCCGTGATCTGCTCCACCTCGATCGCGGAAATCTTGGCGTTGTCCAGCGGCGTCGTCGAGGGGGCGAATTCGATCTCAAGGCTGGCGTCGTTCACCACGGTGACGAACTGCCGGATATCAGCCGTGAGCGGACCGATGCCGTCGATGATGTCATAGTTGACGAGTTCAAGCTCGCCTTCGATGAGAACGTCGAAACGTCGCCGATTCGCCTTGGTCCAGTAGATTTCCGCGAAGTGAAGCTTGACGAGGTAGTACCCCGGCGCGACCGGAAGCGTGTAGATCATGTTCGGCGTTTCACGGGCGTCAAAACGTTCTGTGCGATAGAGCGTGTCAAGTTCGGTGCCGATGATATCGATGCTGTCCGACAGCGGGCTGGGCAGCGTGCGCCCGACGTTGAAGTAACCGGTGCCGTTGTCCGACTGCCACGTGTTCCCGGCCGGGTCCACGTAATCCGGCCCGCCGCAATTCAGACGATAGATCGTCTGCGCGTGAACGATCGGCGGTGCAATGAAGCACGTCGCGACGACCGCCGCCGCCAGATATGCCGGTCCCCTTGGAGTTTTCATTTCCCCGTCCCCCGGTGAAAAAATGACTCAGCAGGATATGCCAGTCGAAAGACCCAATGGCGCGAATTCTAGGCCGCCCGTTCGCAAATAGTCGAGCAATCGCCGTTCGCACCGTGACTTACGACCGAGAAGATGGCGAGAGCCGGCAGCCGTTCGCCCCCGCGCCGAAATTCGATTCTCAAAAAAGTCGAGTGAGTCCTGAAAAGATTTTCCGATAAGAAGATTGACACGGCTACTATACGCATAGTAACATTACGGCATCTTTAGTAAACCGGCCTACGAACACATCGAGGTACATCGATCATGGGGCAGCCGATACCGGACATCACCCCCGCCGAACTGCGGATCATGAAGATCCTCTGGCGCATCGGCGCCTGCACCGTCGGCGAGGTCAGGCAGCTTCTTGCCGACGAGGGCGACGACGAACCCGCCTACACCACCGTCATGACCATGATGAAACAGCTCTCCGAGAAGGGCGCACTGGCGGTCGATAAATCCCGTCAGCCCTTCGTCTATAGCCCCGCGGTTCGACGTGAAAAAGTGCTGTCGCATCGGCTCATGCAGTTTCTGCACACCGTCTTCGACGGCCAGGCCGGTGAAATGGTCGCCCGTCTCGTCGAAGAGGCCGAGCTGTCGCCGGAAGAGATCAAGCGAATTGAAGACAAGATTGACGCCCGCGAGCAGCAGGAGAAGCCTGCAAAACCTGATGGCAAATCGCCCCGGCGCAAGGGAGGCAAGTCATGAACGTGGCATCATTCTTTTCGAGTGGTACTTCGTCAGCAGATGCGCTCGCCTCCTCGGTGCTTGGCTGGCTCGGGCTTTCGCTCTTGTACGGAACGATCCTCGCCGGGATCACCTGGCTCCTGATGCGAACGGCGCTTCGCCGGACGCGCCTCGCCATCGCCGGCCTCATCTGGTCGGTGGTGCTGCTCAAGTTTGTCATGCCGGTCGGCCCGGCTGTTCCCTATTCGCTGGCCACGCTGGTCGAATCGGCGAAATCCGTCTTCGCCGCGCCCGCGCCGCCCGCCGTCGAATCAGCCGACCCTGAACTCGTCGAATTCATCACGATCTTTGAACGCGACGGCGTCACGCCGGGCGAAACGCTGGCGCTCACCCCCGTTGCCGCGCCCCCGTCGTGGCCGCTCATCGTGGTCGGCCTCTACGCTATTTGCATTCTCGCGATCACGTCGATTCGATTTCATCAGTTCTATCGAATCTGCCGCAAGTGCGGATCGTTGCCGCGAGCAGGTGCCGAACTGATTGCCGTCGTGGACGACGCATGCCGCCGTGTCGGCCTCACCCGCCGGCCCGACGTTCGTCTGAGCGATGTGGCGCCGGCTCCGTTTGTCGTCGGCGTCCTGCGGCCCACGCTCGTCCTGTCGCATCGACATCTGAGCGATCAGGCCGAAACCGAAGCCGTCATCCTTCACGAACTGGGCCATCTTCGGCCCGTCGATCTTCTCTTGCGTTGTTTGCAGTGTCTCGTCGGGACGCTGCTTTTCTTCTGGCCGGTCGTGGCGTGGGTGAACCGCCGGATCGACCTCGCCCGGGAGCATGCCTGTGATGACTGGGCCCTGTCACACGGTCGTCTCTCGTCCAGCGAGTATGCACGGTGCCTGTTGCGAGCACTCCAGCCCGTGCGGTCGACCTGGTCACTGTATCAGCCCGCCGCCATGGCCGCCAATCCACGGCATGTTGAAAGGAGAATTGAAATGATTTTGGACCATCCCAGGCAATCCAACCATGCTCGCACATTCGGAGTGGGGGCCCTTCTCGTCGTCGCCGCATGGGGCGTATTCGCCCTTTCCGGCTCGACCCCTGTCGACGCGGCCATCGCGCCCGCGGACGACGCAACCCAGCCGTCGAAAGACGGCGCAAAGAAGATCGTCGTAACCCGCGTGCACGACGACGCCGATGGCCAGGTCGACGTACAGGTCGTTCGACTGGAAGACGGCAAGATGAAAGTCACCGTCAACGGCAAGGAACAGACTGTCGACGCGCCGAGCACCGGCGGCGTCATGACCCAGGTCGGTGGTGCAAAGGCCATGGCATTCGTGACGCGATCGAACGTCACCACGGCCGGTGACGGCCCGATAATCTGGCAGCAGTGCGACACGAACCTCGCGGATTTCCTGACCGCCCACCCGGCGGCCGACATCAATGCCGACGGCACGCTCGAACCCGAGGAGCGAAGCGCTTATCTCGCCGCCCTCGCCACGACGGCGCCGGCACAGGTTCTCGCCCAGTTCCCTGAGTCGGACCTCAATTCAGACGGACTACTCGACCTCAACGAAGCCGCCCGACTCGTGAGCGGCCCGACGTTCGACATCAAGATCGCCGGCGAGACGCCTCATGCCATGGCATTTGCCGCTGGGCCGGCAGGGCCTGCGCGAATTGCCGTGCGCGGTGTTCCGGCCGACGCGAAGGCCAAGGCCGTTTTCGTCGCGACCGAAGACGCCGATGGCAACGCGGTCGAGCCGAAGGTGGTTGAACTGAAAGTGAACTGCGATGTGGTCACGTCCGACGACGCATCGGAGCCCGGGCAGAATGTCTTCGTGGTCAAAGTGGACGGGAAAGACAACGCGGTCGCACAGGCCGGCGGAAATGTAAGTCTCAAAGTCGCCCCGATCGACGGCGGCACAATTCATAAGTTCTCGACAGCATGGGTCGGCGCACCTCACCACGGCGCCGGTCAGTGGCTGGCGGAGAATGTCGCCGGTACGCCGACGCTTGTTCAGCTCAACAACGCACTCGTCGCCGTCCGCGAAGCGCCGCTCGCCCAGTTCCTCGAAATGCATCCCGAAGCCGACACCAACCTCGACGGCCGGCTGACGGTCGAAGAGCAGAAGGCGTTTCTCGATAGCGAGATGGCCCGGGTTCGCGTCAAGATTCTGGAGCGACATCCGGCGGCTGACGCCAATGCCGACGGCGTGCTCAGCGAGGCAGAGATGCACGAGTACTTCAAGTCCAAGGCGATGGGTCACTTCGAGTTCGCCCCGGGCGCCGAGATCGACGGCCAGCATGATGTGATGTTCATCGGCCCGCCGGCCGATCCCCAGGTCATCGAGATCGAACTGGTCGAAGATCCCTGCTGAGCAAGTGCGATTATTTTGACGAGTCGGGGCATATCGATCGGATCGGCTGGCCGAGTGTCGGCCCGAGACGAAACCCGCTGAAGCAAGACATTCCTTCGCCCCACTCCACCCACCCCTGCCCGCGCGAAACTTTCGCCCGGCAGGGGTGGTTTCGTTTGTAGGCATCTGCACAACGATTGCAGCCGTGCGGAGCTCGTAATTCCGTGCTAACATCCTCGCACCTGATTAACAAGAACCGGCCGATTCGCAGTTCCAAAGATGCCCCAGATCGAAGTCAAAGAGCTATCAAAGACCTTCCGCGTTCCCGAGCGTGAGGGCGGCTTCATGGCCTCGGTGCGCAGTATCTTCAAGCGGCGGTACAAGGAAGTCCGCGCCGTGGACTCCGTGAGCTTCAACGTCGAGGCCGGCGAGATCGTCGGCTTTCTCGGCCCGAACGGCGCCGGCAAGACGACGACCCTCAAGATGCTCTCGGGCCTTCTTCACCCCACCACCGGCGAGGCCCGCGTCATGGGGCACACGCCGTGGAAGCGCGAGTCGGACTACCTCCAGCGCATCAGCATGCTCATGGGCCAGCGTTCCCAGCTTCACTGGGACCTGCCCGCGATGGATTCCTTCATCGTCCACGGCGCGGTCTACGGCATCCCGAAACCGGAATACCAGAAGACGCTCGACGAACTCGTGGAACTGCTCGACATCGGCGGCGTGCTCAAGAAGCAGGTTCGCTCGCTGTCGCTTGGCGAGCGCATGAAATGCGAAATCTGCGTGTCGCTGCTCCATCGGCCGGCCGTGCTCTTCCTCGACGAACCCACGATCGGCGTCGACGTGCAGATGCAGGCCCGGATCCGGGAATTCATCCGCAAGTACAACAAGGAACGCGGCGCGACGATCATTTTGACCAGCCACTACATGGCCGACGTCACCGCGCTCTGCCGACGGATCATCGTCATCGATCACGGGCACATCCTCTTTGACGGTTCGCTCAGCGAACTCTCCCGCAAGCTCGCCCCGTTCAAGGTCATCAAGATCGATCTCGATCGCGACCTCAACGGGTACGACCTGGCCTCACTCGGGGAGGTGCTCACGCTGGAGCCGCGCAAGGCGGTGATTCGCGTCGCCAAGGATGAGGCCGCACGGGCGACATCGCAGCTGCTCACCGATCTGGCGGTCCTGGATCTGACCATCGAGGATCCGCCGATCGAGGATGTGATCTCCCGCGTCTTCGGAGGGGCGAAGACCGAATGACGCGCGTGCTTCGAGCGCTGGGAGCCCACCTTCGCGCCCACCTCGCGATCATGTTCCAGTATCGCGGCGAGGTGCTGCTCTGGAGCGTGTGGGGAATCGTCAATCCGGCCGTGCTCTATGTCATGTGGTCGTCGGCCGCGGGGAGCAATCCCTCGCAGGAGATCGCCGGCTACGATCGCGCCGCGTTTGCGGCCTACTACCTCATGATGATGGTCGTCGGCCACCTCACCACGGCGTGGGACGTTTACCAGATGGGTTTCTTCGTGCGCAGCGGTGTGCTGTCGCCGCAACTGCTGGAGCCTGTGCTGCCGATGTGGCGCAGCGTGGCCGAAAACGCGACCTACAAAGTCGTCACGCTCATGTTCACGGTGCCCGCGTGGATTGTCTTCGCGCTGTTTGTTTCACCCGAGTTCAAGACGAGCGGCTGGGAGATCGCGGCGGGCCTGGTCGCCACTGTCCTCGGCTCGATCCTGGCGTATCTGCTCGGCTACGCGATCTCGCTGATCGCCTTCTGGGCTCCGAAGCTGGACGCCCTCGGCGAAGTGTATTTCGGCCTTGGCATGTTCCTCGGCGGACGATTCGCCCCGATCCCCGCCCTGCCGCCCATCGTCGGCGCCGTCGCGAAAGTGCTCCCCTTTCGATGGATGTACGAATTCCCCTGCGAACTGCTCGTGGGAGGAAGAGTGAGCGCCGCCGACGCCGCTTTCGGGCTCCTGGCCCAGGTCGGCTGGCTCATCGCGACATTTGTCTTATTCCGGGTTCTCTGGGCGGCCGGATTGAAGCAGTACACCGCCGTGAGCGGCTGAATGGGTCTCAGGCATGACAGGATTCATGAACAAGCTGGCGCGCGCGATCCGAATCACCTCGCTGTACATGCGCGTCAGCATTCAGAACTTCGCCGCGTACCGGTTTGAGCTGTTCATTCGCATTTTCGTTTCGATCGCCCACCTCGCCGCGGAGCTGCTGGCGGTCTGGACGGTGTTCTCAAACACCGAGTCGCTCAAGGGCTGGCGAAAGGAGCACATGCTGGTGCTCGTCGGGGTCTTTCGCATCGTGGCGGGCGGCATTCGCATGTTCATCGTGCCCAACATGCGCCGCGTGATGGAGGACATTCGCAACGGAACGTTCGACTTCGTGCTGCTCAAGCCCCTCCACGCCCAGTTTCACATCAGCGTTCGCGAGTTCGTCGTCTGGCGGATTTCCGACGTGATGCTCG
>CALLKH010000341.1 GCA_938008425.1 uncultured Planctomycetaceae bacterium
GCTGCAATTGTCCCTGCTCATTCCCGATGCCATGTCGCTGAAGGACAAGCGCCGGACGATCAAGAGCCTGAAGCATCGACTGGCGAACAGGCACAATCTTTCGGTCGCGGAGGTCGATGACCTCGAATCGCATCGACAGAGCGTCGTGGCGGTCGCACAGGTCTCGAACAGCCGGCGATTCACGGAGAGCTGCCTGTCGAAGATCGTCGATGAGGTTCGAACGTATCGATCCGTGGAGCTGTCCGACTACGAGATTGAGCTGTTCTAGCCGGAATGTATTGCACGCGCCCCGCCGGCGGTCGGGGAGGGCCGACAAGAGTGATGGATCAACTGCCGTAGGGTTGGCACGCTAAGGCATGTCTTTTCGCAAAGAACGACTTTCAACGGTGATCCGCGACGTGGTGAGCGATTCGATCGTGAATCGCCTGTCCGATCCGCGCATCAGCCGGTTCACCAGCGTGACACGCGTCGAGATGTCGCCGGACATGAAGTCCGCGCACGTGTACGTCAGCATCATGGGCACCGACGCCGAGGCGGCGACCTCGATGAAGGGTCTCAACAGCGCCCGCGGCCTGATCCAGACGCGTCTCGCCAAGCAGCTCAACATCCGCCAGTGCCCGATCGTCCGGTTTCATCTGGACCTCGGCATCAAGCGGGCCATTGATACGTTTCGACAGTTGGATGGTGCGGCGGCGCCGAATCACTCGGATGCCGAATTGACGGACGACGAAGCGGCCGCCGACGCCGACGGCCCGGATGCCGGGGATTGACTGGTTCGGTTGTGAATCGGGATTCCGGCGCGGCATCGCCGCGATATCCGGGGTGATCTGGTTTTCAGAGGATCGAGAATGAAGAACGCTCAGGAATACACCCGCCGGGTCAAGCAGCTCTACACGAAGCTGAAGAAGGACGGCGGCAAGGCGTCGATCGAAGTGGTCGACGATTCCACGCGCGCGCTCCTGATGGGAATCCTGTGTAACTACACGAGCGAACAGCGGGCCGCCGCCGCGCTGCGAAAGCTCCTGGAGACGTCGGTCGACCTGAATGATCTTCGCGTCACGCCGGTGGCTGATCTGGTCTCGACGATGGGCTCGGATTTTCCGAATTCCCGGCAGGCGGCGACCGAAGTCACCCAGGTGCTGAATTCGGTCTTCAACAGTCTGCATCATCTTGATCTGAGCTTCCTGAAGAGTCAGGCGAAGAAGAACGTCGCCACGTTTCTCCAGGGGCTTGACGGCCTCACGGTGCATGCGGCCGCCTACTTCCGAAACCGCTACCTCAACCAGGGCGACATTCCGCTCGACGACAACATGGTCTCCTACCTGCATCGCACCGATTGTCTTCCCGAGGGCGCGACCGGCGAGGAGGCTCAGAAGTTCATCAACGACGTCTTCAAGGAACGCGACGCGCAGAATTTCTACTGCCTCTTCAAGCGGTATGCGTCGGTTCATGCAACGCGAAAGACATCGCGCCGTTCCGAGCCCGTCGGAGCAGGCGTCGGTCGCGGCAAGGGATCACCCGAGGGGGTCTGTTCGCCCGACGATGAGGAGCCTGCCCGCGTCGCCGAGACCAAACCGACGAGACGCCGAAAAGCCGCAAAGTCGGCCGACGGTTCTACGGCCGCACGCAAGGTCCGTTCCGCGACGGCAAGAACCGCGAAGGTCGTCAAGAAAAAGAAGGCTCGACCCTCAAAGCCGCGCGCCCGCAAGAAGTGACCCGGCGCCAGGTTCCACGGTCCCGGTTGCTCAATTCCACGTCGCCGTGGAGCATATTGCGCAAGGGCGGATCGCGCTGTTCCCGGGCGGCTTGAAATCAGTCCCACTCCCGCACCCGCCGATGCCACCCGGGTCCGAAAACTGACTAGAATAATGGGCCGTCGGAATGGCCGATGGGTATACCGTCTGAACGGCGGTCGCAAGTCGTGACTTGCCGCCACTCCAGGCGGAAATCGTCCGGTCCGGGCGTTGGGCAAACGGAGGACTTTGGAATGCGAGCGATCCGTCCGTCGTTTCGATCGATCATGCGGAAGTTCATCGCACCGGTCGTGCTCATTGGCTGTGCGGGCTGCGGCGCGGGTCCGAGCGCGCCGCCGCGCGTCGCCGGCGCGATCGTCCACTCCGCCGCATCGGACGACTCCCGGGCGCGCATGACGCTCGAACAGATCTGCCCGCTGCCCGGCTTTCCCGCCCCCACGATAAAGAGTACGGACGCCGCGCCGGCCGATGAACGCGCGCTACGCCAGCTTGAACGAGGTCGGAAGCGACTGGCTGATCAGCACTGGGCCGATGCGATGGCCGCCTTCGATCGCGCGATCGAACGGGCCCCGGGGTTGAACGAGGCTCGCGCACTGTATGCTCGGGCTGCCATGCGACTCGGAGATTTTCCGGCCGCCCGGGCGAAGCTGAACGACATCCTGGCCCGCGAACCGCGAAGCGTCGTCGCGCGTCAACTGCTCGGCGAGATGGCGTCGCGCGAACGCAAGACTGTCGAGGCGATTCGCGAACTTCGAATGGCCATTGCCGCCTCCGACGAGCCGTCGCCCGAGTCGGTGCTTGCACGCCTGACGCTGGCGAAGGTCTTGCAGGGTGAGGATTATCTGCTGGCCGCGGCGGAGCAGTACGACGCCTTTCTCGCGGCGACGCGGTCTCCCACTCCCGAAATGGCCGCACACGTCGAGTGCAATGAGGCCATCAGGCTTCATCGCGTGCAGGCCCCGACGGCGCTCGGCGATCTGCGCACGGCGCTGGGGCAGCCGGATGAGGCGGTGGCGGCCTATCGCCGGGCCGCGAAGGATTCACCGGATGAAACCGGTCCGCGCCGTCGCCTGATTCTGGCGATGGCTCAGGCGGGCCGGCACGACGAAGCGCTCGAGGCGGCGCGTCGTGAGGCGATTCGGGTTGAGGCGGCCGACGTCGCGCTGGACCTGCTCCGCGATGTCTGTGAAGCAATCGGAGACCGGGCCCGCTACGACGAGGAAGTTCAATTACTGGCGCGCGACGCAAAAGACCCGCGGGTCATCGTCTCGCTCGCACGGATCCTGGTCGAACGCGGCAGCGCTGACGAGGCCGCTGAAGTCCTGGCGAGGGTCGCCGAGGACGAGTCGGTTCGAAACGAGGCGGCCGCGCTGCTTGCCGACATCCGTATCCAGCAGGGTGACGCGACTGCGGCATATGCCCTTGTGCTTGACATTGTTCGCCGGAATTCGAGGCGGCTGGATGAGCAGGCCCGGTGGCTTGTCGGCCACGGCCGGGATTCGAAACTGGCGGAGCGAATCGTGGCCGCCGCAAAGGATCAGGCGGCGCTCCACCCGAAGGATGGGCTCGTGCGGGCGCTCTATGGGCGGCTCCTCTGTGCCACCGGATCGGCCCGACAGGCCGTGGAGGAACTGCGAACGGCGGTCAAGCTGGCGGAAGATCCGACCGCGGTGTACGGCGCCCTGGCTTCGGGATTATGCGAAATCAAGGCCTGGGATGAAGCAATCGAAATCGGCGAGAAAGCGGTCGAGGCCGACGCGGCGAATCGCGACGCCTTTCTCGCGCTTGGAACGGCAAGGGGCGCTCTCGATGACTACGAGGGTGCGGAGAAGGCGTTTCTGGCGGCATTCGAACTGGACCGAAAATGGGCGGAGCCGCTCTTTCGGCTGGCCGAGTTGGCGGAACGTCGCGGTCAGCAGCGCCAGGCCGATCAACTCTATCGGCGAATCCTGGACGATGTCGATCCCCGTCATCTCGCGGCGCGCGAAAGGCTCGTCGTGCTGTACCTGAACTCGGGCAACATCGAAAAGTGCCGGGAGTACTTCTCGGATTTCGAGGCGCTCGGCCTCAAGGGGCCCGAGGTCGACCGATGCAGCGCGATGCTCGCCCTGACGGTCAGCACGGCCATCACGCCGAAGGAGCGCCTGGCGGAGTATCTCGCGGCGCTTCGGGCGTCGCTCGAGCGGTATCCGGGCGATTGGAAGACCCACACCGAAATCGCCCGCAGCTACAGCGC
This sequence comes from uncultured Planctomycetaceae bacterium, assembly GCA_938008425.1. Lineage (GTDB taxonomy): Bacteria > Planctomycetota > Phycisphaerae > UBA1845 > UTPLA1 > JADJRI01. Next base: position 3,991 of record CALLKH010000341.1, read on the forward strand.
GGTGAATGACTATGAGAAGGCGTTTGAGAGCATCGAGAAGGCGCTCGCCATCGCCCCGGACGATCTGCCCGCCCGTGAGCTCAAGGCGAATCTGCTCGCGAAGCTGCTGCGATTTGACGAGGCCTCGGTGCTCGTTCGCGGCATGCTCAAGGACCGCCCGCGCGATCTGACGTACATGCAGGAACTCCTTCGCATCGCCGAGGCCCGGGGCGACTGGGCCATGACGGCCGAGCTGCTTCGCGAACTGATCGCCCGCGACGACCTGAAGGATCAACGCCCGGCGTTCACCAACATGCTCATCACCGCGCTCGTTCACGCTGAGAACTGGGACGACGCCGTCGCGACCGCCAAGGCCTGGCTCGACTCTGCGCCGAGCGATGTGCTGCGCAGGAGCACCTACCTGAGAACGCTGGGGCAGGCGGGACGGCATGACGAGGCCATCGAAGCGGCGCTGTCGCTGCTCGCGCAGGACCCGCAGAGTCGAACGCTTCAGATTGAGCTGCTCAGCCGGCTCCAGGAGGCGAAGCGCTACACCGAAGCCATTCAATACACCGTCAACTGGCTTGCCGGTTCGCCGGAAGATCTCGATCTGAATGCGGCGCTGGTTCGTCTTTGCTGGTCGGCCAAGCGATGGGACGACGCGATCGATATCGCGCGGTCGAATATCGAGCTGAAGCAGAACCGGGCGATCTATGAGACGCTGCTCGGCGAGAGTTACCGGTTCGCGGGGCGTTACGACGATGCGATCCGTCTGTACAAGGACAAGCTCGAAAACTGGGAGGCGCGGCGGCGCAAGGTGGAGGGCGAACTTCGCGCAGGCGTCGAGAGCGGGCGGGAGCGTTTGATGCTGATGGAACTGCGGGATGCCATCAGCGAGGCGAAGCGGGCGAATCTGACGCTGATCGGCGTCATGATCCTCGCGGAGCGCTATCGCGCCGCCGAGCGGCAGATCAACAAGACGCTGGGACCCGAACTGGAGGCCATGAAGGCGGGGCAGCCGTACGACCAGGCGCTGATGATTGACATGAGAAATCTGCTGTCGGAGGTCTACGCCGATACCGACCGGAACAGCCAGGCGATCCAGCAGTTGGAGGCGATCTACGAACTCGATCCCACCGACCCCGGCGTGAACAACAATCTCGGCTACCTGCTCGCGGACCTGGGCCAGGACATCGAGCGGGCCGAGAAGATGATTCGTTTCTCGCTCGCGGAAGATCCGAACTCCCATGCGAGCCTGGACAGTCTCGGATGGGTACTCTACAAGCGCAGCCGATTCGAGGAGGCCGCGTATTACATTCGACAGGCGCTGAAACTCTCGCCGAGGGAGGATCCCGTCCTCCGGGACCATCTCGGCGACGCGCTCTATCGCAAGGGCGACATTCAGGCGGCGCAATCGGAGTGGCGGGCGGCCGTCAAAATGTGTGCCCCGGATCACGACCCGCCGCCGGATCACGATCGAAAGCTGCTCTACACGTCGCTCAAGGCGAAGCTCGCGGCGCTCGAGGCAGGCGAGACTCCGACGACGGCCGCGGTGGTGGTCGAAGCAACCAGTCAGCCGGCCGAGGCGGCGCCCTGAGTCCACGGCCGTTCAAAAAAGTCTGATTTCCCGTAGAATCCCGCTGGCGCAGCAAACTGAACCGTCGGCCGTCGCCGACGCATGCAATTGAGGATCGATTGAATGGCCGGTCACAGTAAATGGGCGAACATCAAGCATAAGAAGGGGGTCAACGACACCCGGCGCGGCAAGCTGTGGAGCAAGCTGGCGCGCAATGTGATCGTGGCCGCCAAGACGGGCGGCGGCGATCCGGCCGCCAACCTGGCGCTTCGCTACGCCGTCGAAAAGGCGAAGGAAGCCAACATGCCCAACGACACGATCGACAAGGCGATCAAGAAGGGCACGGGCGAACTCGGCGCGGAGTCGTATCAGCCGGCATCGTACGAGGGCTACGGTCCGGGCGGCGTGGCGGTGATTGTTGATGCGCTGACGGACAATCCGGCCCGCACAGCGCCGGAAATCAAGAAGATCTTCGAACGGGGCGGCGGCAACCTCGGCGCGGTGAATTGCGTCAGTTGGAACTTTTCGACCAAGGGCGTCTTCACGGTGAGCGCCACGGCATTTGAAGAAGAAGCGTTGATGGATATCGTGGTCGAAGCCGGCGGCGAGGATGTCGTTCGCGATGACGACGTGTTTGAGATCACCTGCGAAGTCACGATGTACGACGCGGTTCGCAAGGCGCTCGATGCGAAGAAGGTTCCGCTTCAATCGGCCGAAATCACGAAGATTCCGGGCACCCGGGTCTCATTGGACGCGGAGACCGCCCAGCGCGTGTTGAAGATGATCGAGGCGTTTGAGGACAACGACGACGTTCAGCAGGTGCATCACAACCTGGAACTGACGGACGAGTTGATGGCCGAATTGAAGTAACCGGCGATGTGCTCAGGCCTCGATTTGAACGCTGGCGAGGCCGCTGGCGACGTTGTCGCAGAAGTCGAAGATCTTATCGAGCCCCGTCACGAGGAACACGCCCCAGACGCCGGTGTTGATCGCGCAGAGCCGAAGCTTGCCGCCATTCTGGCCGAGCATGTGCTTTCTGAGTTTGAGCAGCTTGGCGATGTTTGACGAGTTGAGATAGTTGACGTTGGCGAAATCGAGCACGACGTGGCAGGTCGCCCGCGATTCCAGAAGCTCCTCAAGCAGGTTGAGATCCTCTGAAAAGAGCGGATCGTCCTGAAGCTCGCCCAAGATGATGTTGTCGGACCAGTCCTTGATTGCCATGGGGACTCCACCCGTCAAGCTCGGCCCGCGGCCGAATGTCCTCATCTGACGACCGAATCGCCTGAACGCCCGAGTTTCACGATCCCCTGGGTTGATCGCATGATCGCGGGGCCGGCCGGTTCAGCCGAATCGACGTTAAGCGGGAACCCCGGGGGTGTCAATGCTTTACGGCGCGGCGGTAAAACGAAGAAACCGGCCGGCGCGCATCAGCTTGCGGTCGCCGATTCCCTTGATCTGCCGCAGGTCGGCGACCTCTTGGAACACAACTGCCGTGGGATCATCGAGATCGCGCCGTCGCTGCTCTCGGAAGTCGACGACTCTTCGGGCCATCGTCTCGCCGAATCCGGGCAGAAGGGCAAGCTCGCTCCACCTGGCGTGATTGGGATCAACGCCGAAGGAGATCAAATCAGCGTGTGACGCGTCGCTGCCCGCGCCGATTCCTGATCGCGGGTAACTCCACAGTGCCGCGACTGAAATGGCGAAGAGCAGAACGGTCAGCGTCAGGGCGTCGCGCCGGTGGGTTTCGATAATGTGCCGCTCATTCTCCTGTCCCAGCGCGCGACGGTCGGCCGCCCGATTGATGGCATCGCGAATTCGACTGCGGACTTCCATCGAAATGCTCCGGCGATGTCGGGGCTGGTCCGAGATGGGATGTTCGGTTCGCCCTCGATCGATTGCAGGCTATCGGAATCTGGACGTGTGGATCAAGGATTATCCTCGGTTTTGAGACCCTGATCGGCGGCGACTAACCGCGGACAGGCCGGGCGGGTCTTATGAGTGGTACGTCGATTGCGGGGAAGGTCTCCGCGGAACGACGTCGTTGTTGATGCACCCGGCGTGGAATCGTAGAATCGAAAAGCGTGTTCCGGAATTGGGGATTTGCGTGAGTTTGCAACCGCCGAAATCGGCCAGACATGACCTTACCTGCGACTTGCCGTCATCCATACCTTTGGATGATTCTCGGCATGCGCCGGTCAGCGCTCAAACGTTTGGCATCAATGAAGCGGGCGGTTGGAGCCGGGTTGAGCCCATCCTGAAGATGCTGATCGTCGGCGTCACGGTTGTTTTCGGCTATCTCGGTCTTGCTCGCCTGGACTGGCCCAGCCTTCCGGATTGGCCGACAGCGTGGAGTCTTTCGAACATCGGCCGGCTACTGATCATCTCGTACGGCGTGGTGGTCTTCGCCTCGCTGATCTGGCGCATCATGCTCTGGCGACGCTATCGGCCGGCGGAGCCGGTGGCCGACGCCGAGCTGCCGCCGGTTTCGCTCATCATGCCGGCGTTCAACGAGGGCGAGCTGGTTCGACACGGCATTCTCGCCGCGGCGAAGAGTGATTACCCGCGCGATCGATTCGAAATCATCGTCATCGATGACGGCAGCACCGACGACACGTGGCGACACATTCGCGCCGCGGCGGATGAGATCGGCGAGACCGTCCGGCTCACGACGATCCGACTTCCCGAGAACGCCGGGAAGCGCCGGGCGCTGGAACTCGGATTTCAGCGGGCGACCGGCGACATCTGGGTGACGACGGATTCTGACAGCCTGTTTGAGAAGAGCGCGCTGCGCAACATCGTCGCGCCGTTGGTTCGGGATGCGGGCGTGACCTGCGTCGCCGGGTGCGTGAATGCCCTCAACGCCGGCCGGAATATCATCACCCGGTTCATGAAGTGCTATTTCAGTCTCTCGTTCAAGTTTGTCCGCGCCTATCAGCACCAGATCGACGCGGTGTTCTGCGCCCCGGGCGCCCTGAGCGCCTACCGGGCCGACTCGGTTCGATCCGTGCTTCGGGAGTGGTCCGATCAGCAGTTTCTCGGTCAGCCCTGTGCGACCGGCGAAGACCGGGCCATGACCAACCTGCTTCTGCGCGAAGGCGGCCGCACCGCCTATCAGCAGACGGCAGTCGTCTGGAGCCGCGTGCCGGAGAGCTACGCCGGCATGGCGAAGATGTTCCTGCGCTGGTCGCGCAGCAACATTCGCGAGACGATCGTGCTGTGGAAATTCCTGTTCACGCGGTTTCGCAGCGGGACCGTAGCGGCGTTTCGACTGAACATGATTCTCGTGCTGATGTCGCTCGTGCTGTCGCCGATTCTGATCAGCCACACCCTCGGGCTGGCGCTGGTGAGCGACGGATTCGTGCTGCGATATGTCAGCGCGATGGCCCTGTTTTCGGGAGTCATGGCCGCGGTGTACTACAGGAACGAACGCGACAGCGACTGGATCTGGCTCTTCGTCTATCAGATCTTCGCGGTGGCGGGGCTCTCGTGGATCATGCCCTATGCGGCGCTGACGCTTCGCAACACCGGCTGGCTGACGCGCGGCGGGGGGCAGTCGACGGATTCCGACGATCGTTTCATGCTCGATTCTCACGGGCCGGGCCTGGCGGTGAGATAGCGGCGATGATCGGATCGCTGCGCCGGTGATGCACTGTCTATTCAGGCAGTCCTTCCCTCGATCATACATGGTGTACCGTTCCTGCGGCGCTTCGTTCGCCGCCCAGAATTCCTCAAGAAAAATCAAACCAATTTCCCGTTTCCTGGACGCCGGAGGGGGATTCTCACTCTCGGCGTAGTTTTCGACCGCCCTAAATCAAGGGCTTTCGCGACTGGATTCCGTAGGTGGGGTTGGAGCGCATCGCCGGCCGCATTTGCGGCGCGGCGCGTGGGAGTACCGCCCCATGCCACGCTCAAGTCACCTCGCCTTGAGGCCCCGTTTCGGGGCCAGGGAGATTGCCCATGTCACGAAACGTTGCGATTGATCCAGTCATGAACATCGGCCGACCGGTGCAGCGACGCCCCCGGAGCTCGGCAGGATTCCTAAGTTTGTCGCTGGCGGCCATTCTGTTCAGCGCGACCCTGGCGCCGGCGGCGCACATCGTCGAGTTTCAGATCGCCTCGCCGAAGCTCATTCAGCTTGTCGAACACCGGCTGCTCGAAGAGGAAATCTGCGCGCTGTCGCCGTTCGAGCTGCCGCTTCAGAACGGCGATTTCATTCTCGACCACGTCGAATTCCCCGGCGCCGTCACGCTTCAGCGCGAGGGGTCGCAGATTCAATTCGTCGTGCCCGTCGCGATTTACACCAAGGCAGTGGCGTGCATCTCCGATCCCAACTGTCTCGCCCACGACTACGCGCCCTCGACGCCGCTGACACCCGATCTCGTGCTGGATCTCACCGCGCAGGTTGACGAGAACGGCAAACTCAATCTCTGCGTCGAGTTCAACAGCATGCGCATCGGCAGCACCGTCATCGGACTGGAGTCGCTCGACGCGAATCTCGTGCAGTCGCTGGGCGGCCTGCTGTCGCCGAAGTGTTCGAAGATCGACGTCATGAAGTCGCTCACCAAATTGCTCGACGGCGATCGCACCATCAAGCAGGTCGGCGTCAGCGCCAGCAGCGATCTTTCGCGCATCGCGGTTCGACTGGAACTCGATAATCCATCGAACCCCGAGGCCGCGCCGGACTCAAGCTGGGCAGCGTTTTTCGATGCCTCGATCTCACCGACGGCATCAGGCATGGAGTGGAGCATCTTCATGGACCAGTCGCTGCTCCGTCAGGCGCTGGCCGCAAAGTTTCACGCGTCGCTGTCGGCCCAGGCCGACATCGAGGTGCTCGACGGCCCGCATACGTCGTACATGCCGTTCGGATCGGCCGGCGCCCAGGTGACGCTCACCATGGAGCTCGAAATCGACGCGGGCTGCCCGTTCAACAACGTCGGCGTCGATCCCGCGATCGTCACGCTCTTCCTCTTTGCGGATAACAACGATCCGAACGCGATCAAGTCGAATGGCCACCTCTCGACCGATCTCATTGATGCCGACGTCGTGGCCTGTGCGCTCTCGTTCGGACCCTTCGGGCTCATCGGGCTGCCGGTGATCGCCGCGGTGGCCGCGAACCAGGGTCCGGGCTCGGGCGATTTTCCCGACGAGTGCAACCAGATCAACGACGAGGAGTTCCAGTGCAAGCAGCCCGTGAGCCTGCCGCTCATCCGGCTCAGCAAGTGGAATGCGATCTGGAGCAGCCGTGCATCGCTTACGCTCAACAAGCTCTTCGGCCACGAGAATGGCATCATCATGGGCGGCCCGGTGACCGTGACGCTCGGTCTGCCGCACAGCCCCAAGGCGCCGCTTGAGATCGGCACAGGCAAGTTCACCTATGGCGTGCAGGGCGGATGCAGCAGCCTTCATCTCGGCTGGAGCGGCCACCTGCCCATCGAGGGCGACGGCCGGCTGTGCCAGGCCAAGGTCATCAATGATCCGTACGGCGTGTACGGCGTGAGCAAGAACTGGGAGCCGCACGCGCTCGGCGCGAACTGGATCGGCAACAACCGCGCCCTGACGCTTTCGTTCCCGAAGAGCACGGCTAACTACGCGGCCTTCGCGGCGAATCCGTATCCCTGCCGGCTCGTGATTCGCACCAGCGCGGGTTCGCGCTGCGTCGATGTGCCGGCGCCGGACATCGCCAACATCAATCACGCCGCGGCCGCCGGCGCGATGGCGGAGGCAAAGGCCAACTGCCTCAAGCCGTTCTGGTTTTCGATGCGAATCATGGAACTGCTCTGGCTCGTCGATCCGCCGCCGTTCGACATCCAGACGTTCGTTCGCTTCGACGATCCGTTCGTGTACACGCAGAACGTGACGGCCCAGGTGCGAACGATTCAGGTGGCAATGCAGGGACCGGTCTCCACGCCCGCGATCGGAAGCAACGTGCAGTTCAACGGCGTCACCATGAATGTGATGGCTAACGTGCGGGTCGATCGCAGTTCGGCCGCGCCGAGCGTCCGTCGCGGCGCGACGGTCGGCTCGGTGGGCGGCATCACCGGCGGCGGCGTCACGGCCGGTCCCTTCGCCGGCGGTGGCTTTACGGCCGGTCCGCGAGCGGCCAAGTCGGCGCAGGCGTCGGCCGGGAAGAACTCGGATGACTTCTTCGATGTGGAGATTCAGCAGGAGGTCGTGGTCGATCTGGAGGCGCTCATGGGCGACGGATCGACGGTGGACGTCTCGACGAAGCAGGGCATCTCGCAGCTCGTGACGATTCCGGCAGATCAGCTCCCTGAGGGTGTCTCGGACCTGTCATTCATGCTGGAAATCCCGGCCGAGCGGCTCAAGATGATGGTCGAGATGGAGCCGGTGGAGATCATCGAGCCCGACGAGCCCGACGTGACGGCCGACCCGGCCGGCGCGCCGGCGCTGGACCAGGCCTGCGGCGACGGCGCCTGCGGCGTGGGCGGGGCGGGCATGATGCCGTTCATGCTGCTCGGGTGGATGACGCTCCGCGGCCGACGGGGTGGACCCAGCAGACGGCGACGAGCCGGCCGATCGAAGGGCGTTCGCTAATCCCAGCCGCGCGGGCACGCCCATGCGGCCTGCGTAGAAAGTGAATTTCAGCAAGCGCAAGGGCCCCGGGCGAGCGATCGCCCGAGGCCTTTGCTGTTATGTTTTCCTGCTGCTGCGGCGGGGATCATAGTTTGACTGTTGCAACGGGCTTAGGCACTCGCCGAATCGTACTCTCCATGATTTGGCGACATAGTGCAGCGAAGTCATGTGCCGATTCACGTTGTTCCAGTGTGTCTCGCAACAGCCATCGAGTGATCAGCGTAAAGATACGCATTTGTGGCATGATTCGAATGATGAGAAGCAATCAGTCGACGCTTTGATCCGATTCAACCACCTACCTCAGGGAAGATCTCACGATATGATAATGGCCGCATGAGGAAGCGGGTTGCTATCGCCGGTATCGCCATTCTGGGAATTGTGGGCTTGGGGTACGTCGTAAACATGCATGACATTTCAGACGAACTTGTCGAGTTGGACGTGAAAGCCGAACGCCTGTTGCAGGAGCTCAAGGCTTCCCCGGTTGTCACGGTCGTCGGGGTCGTTGATGCAATGGGGGCCGGTGGTGGTTGTAGGAGCGGTGATACGGCTTGGACGTTGAGATTCGCATTCGGAGCATGGCGCATTGAAGATTCCGAAGTGAGAACCGACAGACTCGGTATTCAACGCCGGCTTTCCCATGACAAACTCAATCATTATTTGGACCAGATCAAGCCGCACAGTATTTTGCGTGCACGAATGCACCTTGCGGAAACAACGGAAAGTGGAAAGCCTCACGGACTGCTGATAGACGACGTTGAGATTCTGGCTTCCGACGAGAAACTCGATGAGTGGGTGATTCACCTGCAAGAGCCAGTCAGGTTTGAAGACGAGATGTTCGGCACCTTCACGCTCGATAGACGCGTGAATTGGTATCAGGCTGAGGCCACCTGGCAAGGAGCGCGAATCACCCTTCGTCTCAACGCTAACGAACTGGACGATGCTAAAGAGTCTCTGAAGACGGCTCACGCTCTGTGGCAGTCACAGGATAAATGGAGCCGACGCATTCGCGAGTTCGCCATCAAGAACTTGCTTCCGCTTAAGAACGAAACATGGCTGGAGGAGGATGAATCTGAGGTCACTCCGGACCAGTTTAAAGAACGAATGGCGCTGGAATCAGTGACAGTCTACTCAGACGGTTCTTTTGAATTCTGGCATGACGATGGAGATCTGTTCCTCGGTCACCCGATCATGATCAGAGGCACGCTTTCGGAAGGTCCGACCGAGGCAGAGATACCCGGCTGAGGTCTCCCAGTCGTCAGACAAGTCAACCGTAATTCACCCACGAATCAACAACGAAGAATAGAACCGGATTCAAGACTGTCTGGCCACAATAATCAGACATGCGACATGCATGAATGCTCTGTACATCATGATGTTTCGTTCGTACCGCACGACCAGGCGGCGAAAGTTTCCGAGCCAGGCGATCAGGCGCTCGATTTTCCACCGACGCCGGTAGCGCCGAAGCGCTCGTCCGTCCTGCTGCGAGGGACGTCGGCGGCCGCGACGGTGGGGGCAGACGACCTCGATTCCACGTTGGGCGAGTCGGTAGCGCAAGGGGGCGCTGTCGTAAGCACTATCGAGAATGAGACGCGACGGGTCGCCATTGGGGAGGGCCATCGCACTGGCCGCCGCAACAACACCATCGAGCGTGATCTCCAAAAGCTTTACCTCCGTCGGCGAGGCCGAGGCGAGGTGAACTCCCACAGGAAGACCTTAGCCGTCTCCCACCACCCTCCACTTTGTACCTTTTCCACGTTTGGTCTTACCCACGCAGAAGCCCCTTTTTTTGCTGGGGCAAAGCTGCCGTCGGCGAAACTCTCGGCCCAGTTCATGCGGCCCTCGTCGTCGAGCGCCGCGACCATTGCACGCCATGCCGCAAGCCAGACGCCGGACTCCTCCCACTCGCCCTGGCGTCGCCGGCAGGTCGAGGGCGAGGGATACGCATCAGACAGGTCCTTCCAGCGGGCGCCGCTTCGAAGCACCCAGAGGATGCCTTCGAATACCAGCCGCCAATCGGCTCGCCGCCGACCGCCCCTAGGAGAGTGCCGCGCCTCCGGCAGCAACGGATCGATCAAGTTCCAAAGCTCGCCCGTGAGCAGCGTCCTGTCTCTGACAATCGCGAATTTCCTTCGCTCTGGATGGCCAGTTAATCATAAGTCTATGAATGGCGCAAGTTCATTCAGGAGCCGGCTTTGAAACCGGTTCTAGTCTCCACTTGCCGGTGAAATTCAGAACGCCCCCTAGGGAATAAACCTCAGTCTATTTTCTGTTTCAAACTATGTGTCTACCTTGAATCGAATTTCATTATTCGTTA
>CALLKH010000342.1 GCA_938008425.1 uncultured Planctomycetaceae bacterium
CAGGTGCTGAAAGCACCACGAAAAATCGACTTTCAATCTCTGAATACACCCGCCGATGTAGAAATGGGGAGTAGGGGTTCGACATTGAATTTAGATGATTGTCGATTTACGTGCCCTGCGTAAAGGGCGAAGTGGAAGGGGTGTTGTTTGAGTCAACCTGACGCAGTTGTCTATGTGGTGGATGATGATCCCGCGATGCGGGACTCACTCAAGTGGCTGATGGATTCGGTAGCGTTGCCGGTCCGAACGTTTGAGAACGCACGGGCGTTTCTCGACGCGTACGAGCCGGGGCAGCCCGGGTGCCTGGTGCTTGACGTTCGCATGCCGGGAATCAGCGGCCTCGAACTCCAGGAGCGCATCCTCAACGACGGGTTCTCGCTTCCGGTGATCTTCATCACGGGCCATGGCGACGTGCCGATGGCGGTTCGCGCGCTGAAGAACGGAGCGGTTGATTTCATTGAGAAGCCGTTCAGCGATCAGGCGCTGCTCGATCGCATCCAGCAGGCGATCGATCTGCATCACCAGCGGCTGTCGGATGAAGTGCGAAAGTCGGAGATCGTTCGCCGGATCAACACGCTTTCGCCGCGCGAACGGGACGTCATGAATCTCGTCGTCGTGGGGCAGTCCAACAAGTCCATCGCGGCGCAGCTCGGACTGAGCCCGAAGACCGTGGAAGTGCATCGCGCCCGCGTCATGGAAAAGACAAGGGCGAAGTCGTTGCCGGAACTGGTGGCAATGGGAATTTCCGCGGGGTCGATCAGCGACGCGGAGGCCGCCCATCATTGAGCGGACTCAAAGCCGGGTCGATCAGGCCCGGTGACTAGGCGGATAGATCCAAATGAGGCCGGCCGTGTTCGTCATAGATCACGCCGGCCTCTTCATTTTTTTCGTCGGTCCCGGCCTCATCTTCGGCAGGCGCGTCGTAACGACCCTGGCCCGCGGTGCCGCCGCCGGTGTCGGAGTGAACCTGGGTGTCGGCGGTGTCGGTTTCTTCGATTTCGATGATGTCGGCGGTGCCGCCGTCGCCGGAGAGCTTTCGAGAGGCGTCGGTGCGCGTGTTCGCCTCGCTCTCGCGATCCTTGGACTGGACCTGCTGGGCAACGCCCGACTGAAGCACAGATCCGACGAAGTTGGGCGGAATGGAAGACATGGCTCAGCCCTGTTTCCAACTGCACGGCAAGTGCGACGCCGGACCAACGGCTCGGTCGCCCTCGCCGGTGCTATTACCACCGCATGACGCGGGGCTGTCAAACAAAAAGTCCCGTCGTATGCGGCCTAAACACGAAATTCCTTGTCGCGCTGCTTGAGATGGAACCGCAGCCGATCGACGATCGCCGAGTGCATCTGGCTCACGCGGCTTTCGGAGAGATCGAGGGTGACGCCGATCTCCTTCATCGTCATCTCCTCGTAATAATACAATACGAGGATCAGGCGTTCGGTCGGCGTGAGTCCCTTTTGAATCAGCTTTTTCAGATCGTTCTTCTGAATCTCCTTGAGGGGATTGATGGCCCGATCATCCCGGAGGATTTCGACCTCGGAAACCTCTCGCGACGAATCGCTGCCGTAGGCCTTGCGTGAGAGCGATGTCATAGAAACCGCGACACCGTCGCGGGCGATGCGCTTGAATTCCTCGGCCGGCACGCCGATTCGCTCGGCGACTTCCTTCTCGCTCGGAACGCGGCCCAGCTCGCTTTGCAGTTCTTTCGTTGCGGACTGGATCTTCTGCGATCGATTTCGCACCAGTCGCGGGACCCAGTCCATGGAGCGAAGCTCGTCGAGAATCGCACCGCGGATGCGCGGCGAGCAGTAGGTTTCAAACTTGACGCCCCGGTCGAGATCGAAGGCGGCGATCGCATCAATCAGGCCAAACATGCCCGCGCTGACGAGATCCTCGACGTCCACCTCGGTCGGCAGCTTGGTGTGAATTCGCTCCGCATTGAAGCGGACGATGTGCATGTAGGTTTCGATGATGACGTTTCGAAGATCCTCCGTCGGATTCTTCTTGTACTGCTTCCAGACCTTCTGAATATCCACTTCCGATGCGAGCATCCGGGCAACTCCTGTCCGACGTCGGCGAGGAAGTCGGGACTTATGCGCAGTTTGTCAGTCGAGCGTCGTGGTGCGAGGCCGGGCCTTATGCACTCGTGGCGTCGGCGAGTTCTCCCGCGTCGGTCGCTGCATCGTCGTCGTTCTTCGGAATCGATTCACGATCCTCAAGAACGCGCGCCGCAACCCAGCCCGCGATTGTTCCCGCGATGAGAAATCCGAACAGGCCGCCAAGCGCGCGAAGCAGGATGACATCCACCGCGTTACCGGTCATCAGGCCGCGCAGAATCATCGCCGAGAAAGCGAGAAGTCCGCATGTCACGCCGAAGATTGAAGCCACGCCGCCACCGCCTCATGAACCCATTTTCGGTCCTCAACCGTATTGGGCATCGGCGAAGCGTTCGGCTCGATTCAGTGAAAAAAGCGGAAGACACGCCGGAAGAAACCGACGTCGGAGCACTCCTGATCCAGCGGGCGTGCGATCCTGTCTGCCAGTGCTGAAATGCATGTCGAGGCGCTGGAGCGCGGATATTGCACGACGAAGGGAATTCGCTCGCGCACCGCCCGGGCGACGTGCTCGTCGCGCGGGATATGTCCGAGAACTGAAATGTCGACCTTCAAGAAGCGAGACGCCACCGCCGTCAGACGCTCGGCCGCCTGACGCCCCTCGCGTTCGGTGTTCGCCAGGTTCATCACGACGCCGATCTCCGGAACGAACTCGCTGCGGCTCAGCACTTTCACGAGCGCGTAAGCGTCGGTGACGGCCGTCGGCTCGGGCGTGGTCACGAGAATCAGATCATCCGCCGCGCGGGCGAAGGCCATCACGTTCTGTGAAATCCCCGCGCCGCAGTCGATCAGGATGATGTCGAATCGCTCCTCCAGGCGGCCCAGTTCTTCAATGAGATGGCGACGGTCGAGCATCGACAAGTCGGCGACGCCGGCGATGCCGGATGCGCCGGCGATCAGATCGAATCGGCTGTTGACGCGCAGGAGGATGTCATCCACGCGTCGCCGATCGCGCAGGAGCGACGTCAGGTCGTGCGAAGGATGAACGTTCAACATCAGATCGACGTTGGCCGTGCCGAGATCGGCATCGACCAGCACGACATGATGCCCGGACTGCGACATTCTCCACGCGAGATTCACGGCAATGCTGGTCTTGCCGACGCCGCCCTTTCCGCTGGCCACGGCGATTACGCGCGCCGTGCGACGCCGCGACGGCACCCGCGCCGGTTCGTCGTCGAAGTCCCGGGCGGCCATCAGCTGACGCAGATCGGCGGCCTGATCGCGTGGAATGACGCTCATGCCCGCGCCCTTTCGAGTGAGGGCGCCGGAGCCTGTTCGCTCTCGCACGAATTCCGCGTGCCGCCCGACTCGCCGACCACCAGTCGGGCGACGCGACCGGCGCTGCCGATCTCAATGTCGTCGGGCACGGCTTGACCATTCGTGAGGTACGAGAGACGCATGTTGACATCCTGAAGCACGTTGAGAATGACGCCGAGCCCCGTCGCTTCGTCGAGCTTCGTGAATAGAAGCTGCTCCGCGCCGAGCCGGGAGAATCGATCGATCGCCTCGCGAATCGTCTTTTCCTTGCTCGTCATGGAGAGTACGAGATGAATCTGATCGGGGTTCGCCGCCTCGATGAACTCCCGCAGTTCCGCGATCCGCAGGTCGTCCTTCTGACTCCGGCCGGCGGTGTCGATGAGGATCAGGTCCTGGTCGGCAAGCTGTTCGACGGCGGCCTGAATCTCGTCGGGCTTAAGCACGCTGATGATCGGCACGCGCAAAATCTGTGCATAGGTCTTGAGCTGCTCCACTGCGGCGATGCGGTAGGAGTCGATCGTGATGAGGCCGACGCGCTTGTTTTCGCGGAGCTTCATGTTGGCGGCGAGCTTGGCGACAGTCGTCGTTTTGCCAACGCCGGTCGGACCGACCAGTGCCACGACTGTGGCCTTTCCATCTTCTCGCAGTTTCAAGGGCGAGGCGGGCGGCAGGCTCTCTGTAACAACTTTGCGAAGCTCCATCTCAACGGTCTGGGCCGGATACGATGACTCGGAACCCTCGTCGCCGCCATTCACCACGCGAAACGCCGACTGCACGCGAAGCCGCTCGGCCGTTTTCTGCACGATCTGGAGTGCCAGGTCCTCCCGAACTTCCTGCTCGACGAGGCGGGAATAGCAGTCGGCGAAGGACTCGGGCAGTTCCGGCCCCTCGCCGTTACGCGCGTGGACCACCAGATCGCGCACCATGGCGCGAATTTCAGTCAACTCGCGCCGGAGGGCGGCCTCGTTCGCCGGCGGCTGGGAGTTCGCCTTCGGATCTCGATCAAGCGCAACGGCCGGCGCGCTCTGCGGCGATTGAACAACGGCACGACCCAGGCCGCGGAGCTCCGTTCGCGCGCCGGAGGTCGGCTCCGGCCGTGCGGTGGCTGACGTCGGCGCGTAGGTGCCGCCCGGCAGGGTCTGCACCGCGGGATGCATTCGCGGCGACGGCTTCGGCGAGGGAAGCTCCTCCCCCGCCCCCCCGGCCGCCGCGGACCTGCGAAAGGCCGTGACCTTGGCGTCGTTCGTCGCGGTGATTTCCACGATCGAGCGCGCGCCGATTCCGAGTACGCCGCCGCGCGTGAGGGTTCGGGTGTGAAGGATCACGGCGTCCTTGCCGAGGTCCTTCTTCACCTTCGCCAGCGCGTCAGCCATTGACCGGGCTTGATATGTTTTCAGCCTCATCGTTGACCGTCACCATTCCGTGTGTCCGGATGTTGACACCCCGGACGACCTCGTTGTAACCCAGCACCGCCACACTCGGCAGCGCCGTTTCAATGATTCTTCTCACCCACTGCCGCACCTGCGGCGACGCGAACACCACCGGCTGCCGACCGCCGGACTTCGACGCGGCCGCGTCCAGTTCGCGACGCATGGCCGCGACAATCTTGTTCGCCACGACCGGCGGCAGCGTCAGGTACGACCCGCGCTCGGTTCGCTCGACGTGTGCGTTGACCAGGTCCTCCAGGGCGGGATCGAGCGTGACGCCGTGGATCGTGCGCGAGCCGTCGGCGTGCTGTTCGCAGATCGTCCGGGCCAGGGCGTTTCGCACGTACTCCGTGAGCACCTCGGGATCCTTTGTGCGGCCGGCCCAGTCGCCGAGCGTTTCGAGAATCGTCTCCAGATCGCGGATCGGCACGCGCTCGCGGAGCAGGTGCGACAGAACGGCCTGCACCTCGCCCATCTTCATGACGTCGGGGATGATCTCCTCGACGATCTTCGGGCTTCGCTCCTTGAGCGTGGCGACGAGCTTGCCGACATCTTCGCGGGTCATCAGTTCGGCCGCGTAGGTTCGAATCAGCTCGGTGAGATGCGTCGCCAGCACGCTCGACGGCTCCACGACCGTGTAGTTGCGATGTTCAGCCAGGGATCGATCGTTCTCGGCGATCCAGCGGGCGGCAAGCCCGAATGCGGGTTCCTGCGTTTCAATCCCGTGCACCGGCTCTGACACCGCGCCCGAGTCGATGGCCAGCAGGTAGCCGGGCATCAGCTCGCCCTTGGCGATGTGGGCGCCGCGAAGCTTGAGGGCGTACTGCGTCGGTTCGAGGCCGACGTTGTCACGGATGCGAATGGGCGGAACGATGATGCCCATGTCGGTCGCGATCTGCCGGCGGATGTTCTGAATTCGATCGAGCAGGTCGCCGCCCTGCTTCTTGTCCACGAGTTTGATCAGGCCGTAGCCCACTTCGAGTTCGAGCGCGTCGACGCCGAGAAGTGACTCAATCTTCTCCGGCTCCTTCGGGCGAACCGCCGTCGCGGCCGCTTCCTCCGCACGGACTTTCTTTTTCGTTTTGCCGTAGAGCATGTACCCGAGACCGCCGACACTCGTCGCCATGATGAGCAGCGGCGACTTCGGCAGCGGCGTCAGAAGGAGCACACAGAGGAATCCGCCGGCGAGCACCATCGCGATGGGCCGCGACGAAAGCTGGCCGAGAAGCTCCTCGCCCATGTTGGTCTTGGCCGTCGACCGTGTGACGAGCATGCCGGCGCCGATCGAGACGAGGAACGCCGGAATCTGCGTCACGAGGCCGTCGCCGATGGTCAGCTGGGTGAAGATGCCGAGGCAGTCCATGAGCGGCAGGTTCTTCTCGACCATGCCGACGTAGATGCCGCCGAAGATGTTGACGATGGTGATGACGATGCCGGCGATGGCGTCGCCGCGGACGAACTTGCTGGCACCGTCCATGGCTCCGTAGAAGTCCGCCTCCTTGGTGATGTTTTCGCGGCGGCGGCGGGCTTCGCCCTCGTCGATCAGCC
Organism: uncultured Planctomycetaceae bacterium; assembly: GCA_938008425.1. Taxonomy (GTDB): domain Bacteria; phylum Planctomycetota; class Phycisphaerae; order UBA1845; family UTPLA1; genus JADJRI01. The sequence continues at coordinate 6,345 of CALLKH010000342.1, forward strand.
CGGCGGAGAGATCGGCGTCGATGGCCATCTGCTTGCCGGGCATGGCGTCCAGGGTGAACCGGGCGGCGACTTCGGCGATGCGCGTGGCGCCCTTGGTGATCACCACGAACTGAATGACCGTGATGATGATGAAAATGATCACGCCCACCGCGAGCGAGCCCGCGGCGACGAACGAGCTGAACTCCTGAATCACGTGGCCGGCGGCGGCCGTCGTGCCGTCGGCGTTGGTGAGAATGAGCCGGGTGGTTGCGGTGTTGAGCACCAGGCGGAACAGCGTGAGCGAGAGAAGCAGCGACGGAAACGAGGAGAATTCCAGCGGCCCGTTCATGTACATCACGGTCAGCAGCACGACGGCGCTGAGTGTGATGTTGCAGACGAGCAGCAGGTCGAGAATGGCGGTCGGCAACGGAACCAAGATCACGAGGATGAGCGACATCGCGAGCAAGGGGAGCGCAACGCCCCTGTGCTCGTGGATCGCGTTCATCGCGCGAATGACCGGTGAATTGACTGCCGCTGTCGCCATGGTTGATTGATCGATCCGTGTTCGTCGAACTCAGCGTGACTATGCCGCTGACCGGGTTTTGACCTTCTTTCCTGAAAGTTTGTAAACGTACGCCAGAATCTCGGCGATCGCCTTGTAGAACTGCTCCGGCACCTCTTCGCCGATTTCGACCGTCTTGAAGAGCGCCTGGGCGAGCGGCTTTCGCTCGATGATGGGGATGCCGTGCGTCGCGGCGATTTCGCGAATTTTCTTCGCGAGATAATCCGCCCCCTTCGCGACGACGCGCGGCGCGGTCATGGTGTCGGGGTCGTATTTGATCGCGATGGCGAGTTCGGTCGGATTGGTCACGATCACGTCGGCCTTCGGCACCGTTGATTTGAGGCGCTGCATCGCCGCCGCCATCTGCATCTTGCGCCGGCGCTGCTTGATGATCGGATCGCCGTCCATTCGGCGAAGTTCTTCCTTGACTTCCTGCTTGGTCATGCGGAGGTCGCGCTCGAACTTCCACTTCTGCCAGCCGTAGTCGAGCAGCGCCAGAATGAGCAGCGCGATGGCGAGTTGAAATCCAATGTCGTAGATCACGCCTGAGAGCAGGCCGACCTGCGTCCAGCCTTCAACTTGAAGCGCCAGCATGATCTCATCGGTCCGGCTGACGATGGCCGGATAGGCAACGGCCGTCACGGTTGCCAGCTTCAGCAGGCTCATGACGAGCTGCACGATCGTGCGAACGTTGAAGAGCCGGCCGACGCCGCTGATCGGGCTGAGCCGTTCGAGTTTGGGCGTGAGAGGCTCGGTGGCGAAGAGCGGTCCGACCTGGAGCAGGTTCGAGAGAATGGCGATGACCGCGAGCGTCACGAGAATCGGCCCGACGGCCGAGAGCAGAATCATGCCGGTCGTGATGATGATCTGCGATGCGTCAATATTGGAGGCGGCGCGGGCATCGGCGATGGTGAGATTCTCCCGCAGGGCGCGCATGAGCGACTCGAGCATCTGCATGCCGAAAATGCGCAGGGCGACGATGCCGCCGAGCAGCATGATGGCCGAGTTGAGATCGGTGCTCTTGGCGATGCGCCCCTTCTCGTGCGCCTCCTGGCGGCGGCGCGGCGTTGGGGCTTCCGATCTTTCGCCGGCGCTATCCGCCATGCTTCACCGCCTCGCCCATGTTGGCGAACAGGATGCTCGCGTGTTCGAGTCCGTCGTACATCATTGCGCCAAGCACGTCCTCGGAAAACGAAATCGTCGCCCCCATCACGAAGAGGGCGATCACGATCTTCACCGCGAAACCCACCGACAGAATGTTGATCTGCGGCATGGTTCGCGTCAGGAATCCCATGACGAGCGACGACAGCAGAAGCGCCAAGATAGTCGGACCGCTCAGTCGCAGGCCGACCTGGAACGTGCTCTGAATGATCGCCACCGCGTAGTCTCCCATGCCGCCGTCGAAGCTCGTCATCATCGGCGGCGCCAGCTTGAAGCTCTCCATCAGCACCGTCACGGTCGCGATGTGGCCGCGAAGCGCCATGAAGATCATGGCGGCCGTGAAAAACCAGAGCTGATCGAGAACCGTCGACTCCTCATCAAAGAAGGGGTTGAACACGGTTCCCAGCGCCAGGCCGGCCTGGTGGCTGATGAACTTTCCCGCCATTTCTGCGGCAAAGAACATCACGCCCGCGCCCAGGCCGATGATTTCGCCGATGAGCAACTCGCCGACCATGCCCGCGACGGCCTGCCCCAGCGTCACCGACTGCGGCAGGTAAGGCGCCGCCATGGGAAACAGCATGAGCGAGAGCGCGAACGTCAAACCGACTTTGACTTCGCGCGGAATCGAAACGCTCGACACCATCGGGATCGCGAGGACAACGCCCGCGACGCGCGCCAGCACCAGCGCGAAGGCGGGCAGCAGCATCTCGAATCGGAGCAGTTCAAACGGCATCGTCCCCTGTGTTTCCGTGAATCCCGCGCCTATCCCGCGGCGACAACGTTTACATTCCTTCCCAGAGCATTCGCGTGTACTCGATCATCCGCCATGACAGCCATGGCAGGAAAAAAGCGGTGGCCACGCCCATGGCAACGATCTTCGGCACGAACGAGAGTGTTTGCTCCTGCAACTGCGTCACGGCCTGCACGAGGCTGATCAAGAGGCCCACGACCATGCCGATGAGCATGACGGGGCCGGCGAGAATCAGCGCCATGACCAGCGCTTCGCGACTGAGATCGACGGCAGTTCCGGGACTCATGGATTCCTGCACTCACATCCTTCAGCATCAATTCGAGATCAGCCGAAACTGTTCAGCAACGAGCCGACCACCAGGCCCCAGCCGTCGGCCAGGACGAACAGCATCAACTTGAACGGCAATGAGATCAGCACGGGCGGCAGCATCATCATGCCCATGCTGACCAGGATCGACGCGATGACCATGTCGATCACGAGAAAGGGCAGATAGATTCGAAAGCCCATCGCGAACGCAGTCTTCAGCTCGCTCAAGACAAACGCCGGCACGAGTTCCGACAGATTCACGTCGCTGCGTTCCAGCGCCTGACCGGCGGGAATGGGTGTTCCCCGGGCGTACTCGACGAAAAGATAAATGTGCTCCTGATTGCCGGCGGACTCGATCTGATCGAACATGAACGCGCGAAGCGGCGCCGCGCCCTGGTCGAATGCCTCCACCTGGCCCATCTTTCCGTCGAGATAGGGATCGACCGCCTGGGTCTTGATCTTCTGCCACGTCGGCGCCATCACGAGCATCGTCATCACGAGCGACAGCCCGGTGAGCACCTGGCCCGGCGGAAGCTGCTGGGTGCCGATGGCCTGCCTGAGCAGCGCGAGCACCACCATGATCCGGGTGAAGCTCGTCATCATGATGAGAATCGACGGCGCCAGCGACAGCACCGTCAGCAGGACGAGAATTTTCAGCGATGCGCTGACCCCCTGTGCATCCTTGGCCGCCGGCAGGATTTCGCCGACATCGGGAATGCCCAGCGGATTCGCGTCCAGCGCTCCGACCTCACCGACGGATTGCGCGTACACAGGCGCGGCGACGGCCGTCACGATAGCGATCATGACCGCGGCCGACGCCGGCAATACCCATCGCTTCCATGTTCGATGCGAAATCCGCACTGCGCAACTCCTTTGCGCTGCACTCGGGCCGAGGGCGCGACTATCGCGGCGCCGCGGCCCCACGCGCCGGCTCCGCCGACGTCGAAGTCAATTCACCCGCGAGCCCGCGAACGCGATCGAGAAGTCCGCGAACCCGGTCGCGCGTCTGCGCAATCTGTTTCGTGCCCAGCGGGGTGTCATCCGTGTTGAAAGCCGCCATCGTTTCGTCGTCGTCGGCCTCGGCCGCCTTCAGGTCCTGATCCGACATTTTGCCGAAGGCCGTCGCAAACGAGGTCGGACGGCTGCTTTCCACCGCGGCGACGATGGCCGCACTCTCCTCGGGATCGTTGATTTCACTGAGCGTCGAGATTCGATCCGAGGTGACGCCCATGAGAACCAGCCGGCGTCCGAGGCGCACGAGGCACAAACTTTGCTTCGCAGAAATGGACTGGCGCGCAATGATCTGAAGGGGGCCGCCGCTACTAGTTCGCAGCGACTTCGGCATCCAGCGACGCGCGGCGTATGCCAGCCCGCCGACGACCAGCAACACGATGAAGAGCGGCCAGAGCATCTGCAGCATGCCCTGCGCGTCGGTCGGAGAATTCGACGGCGCGGCTCGTTCAACCCGACGTGAGTCCTGCACAGGCGGACGCGAAATGACGGCGGACTCTTCTCCAGCGGCGGGCTCGACGGCTTTCTGCTCACCGGGCGCCGCCAGCGCGGGCGTCGAGACGGGGCCGGCATTTCGCACGGCCTCGTCGTCGATTTCATCGCCGCGGATGGACAATCGCGTTCCGGTGTTGGCCTGAATCCCGGGGTTCTCGTTCTCATCGTTCGCGGATGCCATAGCAGCGACACACGCAAGCGACAGCATCCCCAGGACCAGTCCCATAACGCAACGTCGCGACCGATCGAAGAGCCGTAATGAATGTTTTGCTTGATATGACATGGGAAATCGGCCCGCCGCGTCTTATGCCACCGCCGCCTCATCGGAGCCCGGCAGGATCTCGCTGATGCGCACGCAGAAATTATCGTTGAGGACGAGCACTTCGCCGCGGGCGACGAGCCGATCATTGACCAGCACGTCCACCGGGTCACCCGCCAGTTTGTCGAGTTCCACCACCGCCCCTTCGCCGAGCTTGAGCACCTCTTCGATGTACATCTCCGCCCGGCCGAGTTCGATCTTGACGTCGAGCTTGACGTCATTGAGCATCGAGATGCCCTTCGACTCTTCGGGTGTCAGTGAGTCGGCGCCGAAGTCCGGCAGTTCGAGCGGGATGGATCCAGTCGGTGGCGGCATTCGCCGTGCGGGCGTCGCCGCAACGCTTCTTGAACCGCCCTTCACGCCGGCCGCGACGGTTTCTCGCGCCGCGACTGCTTCCAGGGCATCGTCATTCGTCTCGGCTGTCGCATCGACGTCAGAATCAGCCTGGGCCTGCTGTCCGCCGACCTGTGCAGCCTCCAGCGCGGCATCGATTTCTTCCTGGGGGATTTCCGTCGCGTCGGTCGCTTCCGCCCTGGCGTCTCCGGCGTTCGCGGGCGCGGGTGATTTCGGCGGAGTCGACGGAGCGGCCGCATCGCCGGCGTTCGCCGCCGCGAGCGCCGCGTCGATCTCTTCCTGGCTCATGCCATCCTGATTGCCGGCGTTTTCTTCGGCCATTATCTCACCATCCATGGCATTGCCGCAGGTCGCGGCGGGGCGTTCTCCGAACGCCACTCACTCATCAATAGCCCATGGGCATGGGCGTGAATTCCGGTATGAGCACTTCTTCGATCAGTTTGTCATCGCCGAGCAGCGTGCCCAGTTCGATCCCGATGCGGCGCTTGAGCGTCTCCAGACCCGGTTCGCTCAGATGTTTGCCGTCTGCACTTCGAATGATCCGGCTAATGGTATCCGTCACGGTCGCCTGCCGGTTCTTCAGGAAGTCCTCGGTGATGAAGGTCTCCTTGTCCGCCGGAACCTTCAGATTGACGCAGACCGTGTAGAGCAGCGGCCTCGCGCCGTTGGTGTTCTGAACGCGCACCTTCGCCAGCTCCACTTCCTTGCTCTCGCCGAAGGGCTGCGTCGTAACGGCCAGCTGCGTCATGCCGACGGTCGGATCGGGCTCGGAGCCGAAGAACTTCATCGCGAAGAAGATGCCAAGCCCCTCGGCGACCATGAGACCGGACACAATGCCGATCGTCGCGATCGACTTGCCTTTCTTCTCGCCGGTCTGTTCGGCGCCGGCTGCTGCGTCGGGTGTTTTTGCGGCTTCTGCCATAACCTGAATATCCCATCCAGAATTGGAGCAAACGAAGGCTCCGAGATCTTCTCATCTCTTATCGGTCGATTGAGGCGCAGACTCGACCGCATCAACCGCCAATTCTGCGCGGCATCGCTGCTTCGGACTCGACGGCGCCATTTCCGGATGCGCAGGAATTGCCGGACCATCATCCCGCAAAGGCGGAGTCGCGCGCACGAATGTCACTCAGGGTGGATTTCAGCGGTAAGTTCATGTCGGACAGAAGCCCCGATCGATTCGAACCGGGGCTTCTCGTGGAACTTGGATGGAAATCCGGCTCCGGCGGCACGGAATCGCACCGAGGAACCGACGGGCGATCAAGGCTGGGCGGCGGGCCGACGGCTGCTTTCCAGTGCTAGGCGGCAAACACCCGTACGCTCCGGGCATACTCCACAGCCCGTCGCACCACGTCCTCGAGCGATTCCTTGACCAGCAGTTTCTCACCGTTGACGAGCGTGATCATCGTATCGGGCGTGGATTCCAGATACTTGATCATCTCAGCGTTGAGCACCACCGAGTGGCCGTTGAGTTTCGTGACTGCGATCATGCCGTGCCTCCGGGGGCGTTTGGGCCGCCCGACATCAGATTACCGTCGCGCCACCAGCAGCAATTCCTGGAGCAACTGGTCCGAGGTGGAGATGACCCGGCTCGACGCCGAGAACGCCGTCGTCGTCGTGATCATGTTGATGAATTCTCGCGACAGGTCGACGTTGCTCAGTTCGAGAGCGCCGGCCGTGATCTTGCCGGACCCGAGGGTGATCGGCGGCGTGATGCGGGCCTCGCCGCTGTTGGGCCCGATGAAGTAGATGTTGTTCGAACGGGCGAGAAGTCCCGCTTCGTTGGCGAAGGTGGCCAGCGAAATCTGCCCCAGCGTCTGGTTCAGGCCGTTGCTGAAGGTGCCGATGATCGTGCCGTCCTCGCCGATGCTGTAATCGATCAGGGTGCCGGTGGCGAATCCGTCCTGGAAGCTCATGACCAGCTGCGAATCTCCGGTCAGCGCCAGACCGCTGATCCGGGAGAAATCGAACTGCATGGCCAAAGGATCGCTCGCGCCGGTTCCCACACGATTGATGACGATGCCGTTTTCGGGCGATTCGACGAACTGGCCGTTGCCGTCGAAGAGCAATGTTCCGGTGCCGACCACGAAATCGAGATCCGAGTCGTCGGCGGCCGTGGCGTAGTAGCGCCAGGTGGCGGAGGCCGTGTCGCGGGATTCGAGAACCATGGTGAGGTCAACGGTAATCGGCGCGCCGAGGCTGTCATACACGATGAAGGTGGTGTGGGCGCTCTCGCCGTTCGCCGCCTGCGTCTCGTTGAAGCGGAAGGGAACCTGCGTCGTGCCATTGCTGATCAACGTGCCGGGCTGAATCGACAGGGCGTTCTGCGTACCGACGTTTCCGCGAAGTTCCATTCGGCCGTCGGTGGTGACGCCGGTGCCCGGGCTTCCGCCCACGCCGGCCGTCGTATCGATGCCGATGACTTCGTCCATCCAGGCGAGGAAATCGCCGATGGTCGTGCCGGTGGTTCCGACGATGAACTGGGCGTCGGGCACGTCGCGACCGCCTCGCTTCACGCCGTCGACCGTGATGACATCGCCGGTGGCGAAGAGCGGGGCTCCGATTCCGGGCGACACGCGAACATTTGTCAGCGCCGTTCCGGGGCCGGTGATATCGTCGAGCTGAACGCCGGTGGTGGCGTTGTACATGATGTCGGACTGAAGGATGGTTCCCTGGGTCGCGACTTCGCTGGCGCTGCTCGAATCGAGTGTGCCGTCCATCAAAATGCTTCCCGTCGCCTTGGCGGTGGTCAGCACGCCGACGGGAATGTTGATGTCGGTCAGGGCGCCGGGAATCAACTCGAAGTCTGAGTTGACGGAGTATCCCTGCACGAAGAATCCGTCAACCGAGATCAGGTTATTCTCGGCGCTCAAGGTGAATGCGCCGTCGCGTGAGAAGACGCGTTCGTTCTGCGGCGTTCGAAGCACAAAGAATCCGCTGCCCTCGATGGCAAGATCACTCGGCACGCCGGTCGATTCGACCGAGCCGGGCAGAAACGATCGCTGGACCGCGCCGACCGCCACGCCGAGGCCGATCTGACTTGGGTTCGTTCCGCCCTGGGCGGCGCTGGGCTTGGTGCCGGCCGAGAGGGTTCGGGCGAACTGCGTTTGAAAGAGCGTTCGCGAACCTTTGAAGCCGTTGGTGTTGATGTTGGCGATGTTGTCGCCGATCACG
>CALLKH010000343.1 GCA_938008425.1 uncultured Planctomycetaceae bacterium
GCCGCGAACGGGAACGGCTGGAGCGTCACGGGGCGGAAGAGCGCGACACGCAGGCCCTCGTCGCGCACCTCGTCGATCGCGGTCTTGCAGATACGGGCCATCGTGCCGAACGCGACGAGGAGGAGGTCGTAGCCGCCCTCCGCGCCGTAGAGCTCGTGACGCGTCTCCGCCTCGGCGATCGCGTCGTACTTCGCCTTCAGCTTCCGGTTGTGGGCGTTCAGCTCCTCCGGCGAGAGGTACAGCGAGTTGACGATCCGGCGCGGGCGGCCGTCGCGAGCAGGAGAATCCACATGAGCCATCGTCGATAGTTACGAACGGAACCCGCGAGCGGTGTGGATTCCAGCCGGGCATGAGGCGGCGAAGACGGCGTCAATGCAGGTTTTCCTCCAGCCCGGGCGAGAGCGCCGGATCGGCTGATTCGGGGGCGGCCTCGCGTTTGAGATAGAGATACTTTCCGCGACGATCGGCCATGAGGCCGTGGGGCAGCTGAACCGTTCGCCGCTCGATGTTCGGCGCCAGTGCCGATGCGATGGCGTCAATGCGTTCGGCCGCGAGGGGTTTGAAGACTGCGCCGATGTCCCGCAGGGCGCTGAGCAGCACTTCGCCGAGGACCGCCTTGGGCAATGGACTCAGTGCCGCGACTTTGAGTGTCAACACTTCGCATCCATCGCAGGCGATGGCCGATCGATAGGCCGCGTCGGCTGTCTCGCTGATGAAATCGGCGGCATGCCGTGCGTGCCGTCCAAGCCGGACGAGCGCGGAGTCAATTCGGGGATTCACGCGCTGGCGAATCATCGGGAGCAACTCGTGCCGGATGAGATTTCGGGTGGCGACGGTGGTGTCGTCGTTGGTGGCGTCGTGCATCGAGGGAATCCCGCGGCGGTCGAGATAGGCGACGATGTCCGCCCGTCGAACGCCGAGGAGCGGCCGAACCACGAAGAGATCGTCGCGTTCGGGTGACAGCCGTCGGCGCTCGGGAATGCCCGCGAGGCCCTTCAGGCTCGTGCCGCGAACGATGCGGTGGAGAATCGTCTCGGCCTGATCGTCGGCGTGGTGTGCGACGGCGATGAACGTCGCGCCGACCTGGTCGGCCGCGCATTCGAGGAAGGCGTATCGCGCCTTTCGGCCGGCTTCCTCGATGGATTCGCCGGTCGCACCGGCGAGTGATGGGACGTTCACACTGTCTTCGACGTGGGGCAGCCCAAGCGCACTGGCATGTTCTCGAACCAATGCGGCCATGTCGGAGGAATGGTTCGGCGGCAGGTGGTGATCGAGATGGGCGACTGCAAGACGCCAGCCGAGCGAGCGGAGTTCGTTCAGGCGATGAAGCGCATAAAGCATGGCCATCGAGTCCGGCCCACCGGAAACTGCGCAGAGAATGGAGGACTCGCGGGGCAGCAGCCGGCGCGAGGCGTCGAAGAGAATCTTATGAAAGCGACGCGTGTCCATTTGGTTCGCCCGGGATGAGAGGTGACACCGGTTGGAAACCGGTGCCACATGACACAGGTTGAAAACCTGTGCCACACAACACAGGTTGAAAACCTGTGCCACATGACACAGGTTGGAAACCTGTGCCACGGGTTGAGAACCGGTGCCACCATACTCAAAAGCCGACGGCATTCTAATCGGCGGGGCGATCGATGTTTAGCGGTATGGGTTTGCCTGCGGCCGCCTGCATTTCCTTGCGGCGAAGCTGGCCGCAGGCGGCGTCGATGTCGAGGCCGCGCGACTTTCGGATGTGGGCGTTGACGCCGTGCTTGCGAAGCGACTGCTGGAAGGCGAACGCGTCTTCACTGGACGGGCGTTCATATGGCAGCGGCTCGACGGGGTTGTATCGCAGGAGATTCACATTGCAGCGAAGCTGCTTGACGAACTGGGCGAGCTCGCGGGCGTGCTCCGGCCGATCATTGGTGCCGTGGAGCAGGGCGTACTCCAGCGTGATCTCACGGCCGGTCTCGCTGAAATAGTACCGACAGGCGTCGACCAGTTCGCCGATGGTGATCTTCTCGGCCCAGGGAATCAGCTCCTGACGAAGCTCGTCGTTCGGGGCGTGAAGCGAAAGGGCGAGGTTGAGCTGCAATCCTTCGTCGGCCAGCTTCTTGATCTGCTTCGGCAGGCCGACGGTGGAGACGGTGATCTTCCGCGCGCCGATGTTGGGCCCCCACGGTGCGTTGATGGTGTGAATGGCCTTGACGACGTTGGCGTAATTCGCGAGCGGCTCGCCGAGGCCCATGAAGACGAGGTTTGACAGCCGCCCGCCGGAGGCCACGGCCTCGGCACTCACGCGAAGAACCTGTTCGACGATCTCGCCGGGGGTGAGGTTTCGCTTGAGGCCGTCGAGCCCGCTGGCGCAGAACCGGCAGCCGACGGGGCAGCCGACCTGCGAGCTGATGCAGGCGGTGATGTGATGCTCGGAGGGGAGCATGACGCATTCGCTGGTTTCGCCATCTGGCCAGCGAAGGAGCAGCTTGATGGTGCCGTCGCTCGATTCAGCGCGGCGGATGACCTCGGAGGTCAGCAGGGTGAATCGATCGGCCATCGCGGTGCGCAGCGCCTTGGAGAGGTTCGTCATGGCGTCTAGCGACGTCGCGCCGCGCTCGTAGATCCACTGCATGACCTGCGTCGCGCGGTACGCAGGCTCGCCGATCTCCTCGAACTTGGCGACGAGTTCGGATAGTTCGAGGCCGAGCAGGTGGATTCTGTTAAGTGGGGTTTGAGGTGCGTTCAAGTTAGTCACATTTGTTTTCGGTTCAGTCTGTCCCTGCCGACTGAGAATCCGCCGGTTTCTTCCAGACTCCCAGTTGTTCGTTTACGGTTCGGATGAACTCGCGGTCATCGTCTTCGATCGCAGTACGATATGCGATCCCGATTCCTGGATCGCGGGCTAGCCAATCTTCTATTCGCGGTCGAACAACGGTGTCGTAGTCTTTTGGGTCACCGCCCGTCAGAGCATCAACTCCATTCTGGCAAGGGCATGCACAGAAG
>CALLKH010000344.1 GCA_938008425.1 uncultured Planctomycetaceae bacterium
GACGAAGATCAGTCCCCGAGTCGTGACCCGTCTGCTGACGCCCGGAATGGCGAGAGTACTCTGCGACGAGCTGGTCTGAAACGTCCCGCCGTTCCCGTTCCAGGCAAAATTGTACGCCGCGGCCGAGGTCGATCCGAGGAGTTCAATCGAGTGACTATCAATGAATGGCGAGGGCCTCGGGTCAACAAATCGGTTTGCCATGCCATCAGCATTGCCGGGAAAGATTCCGACCGAGAGGTCCCAGTCCTCGATAAGAGACGCTTCGACCGGCACCGCGACAACGAGAACCAGTAAAGCCATCCATCGCATCGTGCAACCTCCGCGCCCGTTAGATCATCATACGCGGCAGCGGGCGGCGGGTTCAAGATTTGCATGGCGTCGGCGTGCGTGGCACTGGAATCTCGAGCATGAGCCCGCGCGCCCGGGCTTCCAAAATCACCAAATCGCCAGATCACCAGATCGCCAGATCACCAGATCGCCAAATCGCCAAATCGCCAAATCACCAAATTCCCCCCAACTCTCCATTCTCCATTCTCGATTCTACATTGCCCCTACTTCACCCTCACCACCACCAGCGTGATGTCGTCCGTCAGTTTCGCCAGCCCCACGAATCGGCGCACGTCCCACAGAATCTGCTTCGCAAGAAATCCGAGCGGCATGTCCGGCGCCATCGCGCCGTGCAAGCGGATCGACGTGTGCAGGCGTTCGCGGCCGTAGCAATCGCCGTCGTAATTCATCGCCTCCACGATGCCGTCGGTGACCAGCACGAGAAGGTCATCCGGCTCCAGCGATTCATCCGCGAATTCGTACTCCGTCTCCGGATCGATGCCGAGCACGAGGCCGCCCTTGTCGAAGGTATGAATCTCGCCGTTGCGCAGCAGCAGCAGCGGCTCATGCCCCGCGCTGCAATATCGAATCCGACGGCCGTCGGCGCTCAACAGACCGAAGAACGCGGTGACAAACTCGGAAAGCACCGAGTCCTCCCAGAGCCGCTGATTCACCTCCTGCACCGCCTCGCTCGGCGTCGATACGCGCTTGGCGGCCGATCGAAGCGTCGCCCGGGCGCTCGCCATCATCAGCGAAGCCGGCACGCCCTTGCCGACGACATCCGCGATGACCAGGCCGATGCCTCCGCCGGGGAATTCGATGAAGTCGTAGAAATCGCCGCCGAGATCGAAGTTCGGCTGGTAGATGCACGCAAATTCGTAGTGCGGATGGATCGGATTGCGCTTCGGAAACATCCGCCGCTGAATGTCGGCCGCGAGCTTCACCTGCCGATCCAGACGTTCGGCCTCCTCCGCCTCGATGCGCAGACGATGATTCACGATGGCCGCCGCGACCTGCGACGCAATGGCCTCCATCAGCGAAACGTCGAACGGCGAGAATTCATAAACGTAATCCATGTACGCCCGGATCACGCCGATCGGCCGTCCCGACGACTTCAGCGGCGCCACGAGTACGCTCGCGATTCCCTCCTCGATCGCCTTTTCACGATAGGCGTTGCGCGGATCGGTTCGAAGATCGCGGATATAGACCGTCTTGCCGCTGAGCACTTCCTGATCGATCGCGCTCTCCGAGGCGAGGATCGCCTTCTTGTTGAGGTACGCATCCGACAGATTGCACACCGACGCGATGTGGAGCACGCCGGTCTCTTCGTCGAGCAGCCGAATGCCGGCGGCGCGCAGAATCATCGTCTCGACGAGCGCCTTGGTGGCGGTGTCCAGAATCTCCTGGAGGCCGACGCGCCCCGTCAGCTTTGACGACACCTCGTGCACGGCGCGAAGGTCATCCATGCGGCATCGTAGCTGGTAGGCGCTGAGCGACAGCTTCGACAGCATGTCCGCAAGGTGTTGAGCGAACACGCGCGCGGTCGCCATGCGGTCCGGCGTCCACGGCGCGAGTTCGGCCGCGGCCAGCGCCAGATCGGCTTCGGGAAGGCCGTGCGTTCTCGCGAGCAGCGCCGCGGCCGCCGCGTTGATCGGCGCCTCGGGCCGGTCGCCGACGATGACGGTTCCGATGTGTCGGCCCTGCATGACGATCGGCGCGGCGAACTGGGCAAGCCCGGCATGGCATCGCGTCTGGCACGGCGCGCCTGCGGCGCGTGCCGATTCGCACGACTCTCGATGGCTGGCATGGCATGCCGCGTCGCCCGACTCGCTGGATCGCATGAGCCGGCAGAATGAGGGCTTCTCGGCCGGATGGGTGATCGGCGCGCCTTTGGCGTCGCGAAAGCTCGTGGCGATTCCGGTCAGATGGGCAAAGCTGTCCTGAAGGGACTGCAGACTGGCGACATCGACGAAGTCGGTGAGGACGAACTCGGGCTGGGTGTTCAGATGCATGAAGAGCACCGCGGAACTTTCCCCGCGGACGAGTGCAGGTCGGGACCCGAAGACCCGCAGCACGAGCGGCCCATCGGGCGCCGGAGCGATGCCTCACACCGGTCGTTCGATTGCAGTAGTATATGCGGGATGGAACTCGTTCGCTATTCAAAGTATCGCGGCAAACTCCCGCGGGAGGTTCTTCTTCTGAAGGGATTGCCCTGCATCTGGAGCCGTTGCACGTTTTGCGATTACATCGACGACAATACCTCCGACGAACACCTGATCGACCGCGTGGCCGACGAGAATCTCGCCAAGGTGACGGGCGAATTCGGCCGGCTGATGGTGATCAACAGCGGTTCGATCCAGGAGCTGCCGCTGCCGGTTCGCGAAAAGGTGCGCGAGGTCATCCGGGCGAAGGGCATTCGTGAATTCTGGACCGAGTCGTACTGGGCGTATCGTAAGGACTACGACGCGGCCCGCGGCTTCTTCGGCGTGGACACCCATCTCTTTCTCGGCGTCGAAACGTTCGACGACGAACTTCGCAACGGGCTTCTGAACAAGTCCATGCATTGGAAATCGCCCGACGAAGTGGCGGCGGCCACGGATTCCATCTGCCTGCTCGTCGGCATTCGCGGCCAGACGCGCGACACGGTCCGACGCGACATCGACCTGGCGCTCACCAAGTTCAAATACTGCATGGTCAATCTGTTCACGCAGAATCGCGTCAGCGACGGGCTGATCGACGAAGAGATCAAAACCTGGTTCCGCGAAGAGTTCGCCTGGCTGGACAACGAGCCGAACATCAACGTGCTGTGGAGCAACACCGATTTCGGGGTCGGTTGAGCGACGCAGCCTGTTCGCATCATCGTTGCAGGAGCCACACTTTGCCCACCGGAGACAACAACGCGACTGATCGTCCGACGGTCGAACTCATCCCACCGGGGCCGCAGCCGGTCGCTCCCCCGTCCGGCGAAGTACCGGTACCCGAATCACCCCGACATTTCTGTCCGAACTGCGATTACCGCCTGGCCGGAATTCTCTCGCGCGTCTGCCCGGAATGCGGCGAGCCGTTCTCGCTGGACGACGCCCGCCGTCGCGCGATGGACATGGACGATACGCCGATGATGCGGACGCTTCGCCTTCGCGACCTCGTCGAAGCCGGCGCGGGGCTCGCGGCGATGGCCTTTGCCGTCACGCTCTGGGCGGACGTCATGGGGGCAGCGTTTGGCTGGATCTTCTGGACGATCGCACAGGTGATGCTGGCGTTCTTCGCTGCGTTGTACGCGAAACTCTGTCTGTCGGTGCGATGGGCGCGATCGACCCTCCTCGCTGGGCTGGCGTGCCTGGCGCTTGTCGTTACGTTTCGACTGGCATTTGGCGTTTGAAGTGTAGTCGCCGCAGTCAGCCGGTCTTCGACTTCAATTGGGCCCTTCAACCTCGGTTGTGCCATTGGCGGATTAATCGCGAAAGATCAATGGAGCCGCTGCGTTTCCCACTTCCGCTCCGCCCTTGGCACATCGCGGCGCACGGGAGATCATCCACGGCATGAGCCCCTCCGAATCCCGGTTCATGATGCTGCTCGCGGCTGCGCCGCTGGCGTGGGTGTGCGCAGTGCTGGCCGAATTACCCGTCATCAACACGCTCCCCTACGACGAGAACATTCGCCACCATGCCATCGCCTCGACGGCAGCGCTGGTGCTATTCGCCCTGGTGCTCTACCGAGCGTTCGCGTTCCGTCGTGGGCGTTCGCGCCGCGGCACCGTCGGCTGGACCGGTCTTGTCGTCGTCCATCTTGTCCTTTATCAGCCGCTCTTCTCCACTTCCGGCTGTGCAAACAATGAAATCCTGCTCGGCGGCCAAACGCTGGCATACAACGGCCTCTGGATCGCCGCCTGCGCTGTG
>CALLKH010000345.1 GCA_938008425.1 uncultured Planctomycetaceae bacterium
TCCATGCTCGGCTACTTCCCCGGCGGGCGGGTCTTCAGTGACCCCTACTACCGTCGGCTCAATGACATCCAGGTGCGATACTTCATCGACGCGGCCGCGATCATCCGCGACGCCCGGCCGGACGCGAAGATCATCAGCATCCAGAGCATCACCGCGTGGCAGCACGACACGTTTGACCCGTTCGACACGCTCTACAAGCTGGCCGTCGATCAGAATTACTCGCACCTCGATGGGGTGATTTCGGTCG
Source organism: uncultured Planctomycetaceae bacterium (assembly GCA_938008425.1). Taxonomy (GTDB): domain Bacteria; phylum Planctomycetota; class Phycisphaerae; order UBA1845; family UTPLA1; genus JADJRI01. The sequence goes on from CALLKH010000345.1 coordinate 248, forward strand.
TCGACTACGTCGGCATCAACTACTACCAGCGCGCCACCGCCTCGCCGGTCTTTCTGCTGAACTTCCTGAACCCGCGCGGCGAGTATGTCTCCGACCTCGGCTGGATCATCGATCCGGAAGGCCTCAAGGAGCAGATCGTCGAATTCGGCAAGCGATATCAGAAGCCGCTCATCATCACCGAAAACGGCCTGGCGGATCACACGGATCGCAAGCGGGTTTCATACTTGTATTCACACTTGAAGGCCGTCCGCGAATCGCTGGATGCAGACTACGACGTCCGCGGCTACTTCCACTGGTCGCTGCTGGACAACTTCGAATGGCTCTTCGGCTATGAGCACCAGTTCGGCCTGTTCAGCGTCGATGCCAACGCACGGACGCTTACGCCCAAGCCGTCGGCAGGCTACTACCGCGATCTCATTTCAGCGGAGTTCATGGAGCCTGAAACGGATATTAGCCTGCTCGCGCCGACGCCGTAACGGGTTTCAATTCCGCGAGAGTTGTATCGTTCGAGACATCACTGTACGAGGCGGGATAGACCCTGATCTCTTCGCCTGCTGTCCGCGCACGCCTTCACCCGGCGCGGACGAGCCTCACTCGTCTTTGCCTGCTTTCGCCTGCTCGTCGATCCACGCCGTCATTCGCTTCCGAAGTGTCGACAGCGGGATCGACCCCTCCGCCAGCAGATGATCGTGAAACCCGCGAATGTCGAAGCGGTCGCCAAGGCGCTTCTCCGCCTCGGCGCGCAGGCTGAGAATCTCAAGCTGGCCGATCTTGTAGCCGAGCGCCTGCCCCGGCCACGCGATGTAACGGTCGATCTCCGAGACGATATCGAGTTCCGAGAGCGCCGTGTTGGCCTTCATGAAGTCGATCGCCTTCTGCCGCGACCAGTTGAAATGATGCATGCCGGTGTCGACCACCAGACGTGACGAGCGCCAGGCATCGAAAGTCAGTTGCCCGAATCGTGAGTACGGATCACGGTAGCCGCCGAGGTCGTAGCCGAGAATCTCGGAATACAGCGCCCAGCCCTCGATGAACGCGTTGATGTGCTCAAACCGGCGGAAGTCCGGCCAGCCCTTCTTCTCCTGGGCGATCGCGATCTGAAGGTGGTGGCCCGGCATTGCCTCGTGGTAAGCGAGCACCTCCATCGTGTAGATCGGCCGCGTCTCGGGCTTGTACACGTTGACATAGAAGTACGCCGGCCGTGAGCCGTCGTCCGGGGCGTTGTAGTAATAGGCGGCGGGTGCGCCGGGCGCGCGAAACGCCTCGATCTCCTTGAAATCATGCGGCGTCTTCGGCAGCACGCCGAAGAGCTTGGGCAGGTTTGCATCGCTCTGCTTCAGAATCGCACGATGCCGCGCCATGATGCCCTCGGCCGACGTGTTGTGCTGCGCCGGATCGTTGCGAACCTTCTCGATGAACGACGCGAGATCGCCGTCGTGACCGACCTCGCGGGCGATCTTGAGCATCTCCGCGTGCACGCGCTTGAGTTCATCTAGGCCAAGCTGGTGAATCTCCTCGGGCGTCTTGTCGGTCGTCGTATGTCGAAGCACCATTCGGCGATACCACGCCTTGCCGTTCGGCAGTTCGCAGTAACCCACCGTGTCACGGCACCTGGGCAGGTAATCGTTCTTCAGATAATCGCGAAGCTTTTCGAGCGCCCGCGTCGCGACGCGCACCGCGCCCTGCATGCGCTCCTGCGCCTTGGTGCGCCACTCGCTCTCCGGGAGCTTCTTGCCCGGCGCATACAGAACTGAGTCCTCCGCCTTTTCCGCGATCATCGCGTCGATCTGGCGCAGCGACTGCTCAATCGTGATCTTCGGCCGCACGACGCCGAGACGCACGCCCTCGTTCATGCATTCGATCAGGTCGTTCACCTGCCCCGCAAATGCCACAAGCCGGGCATCGTAACGATCCACCGCTTCCAGCGAATCAAACGGCTGGGTGGCCTGCAATGTGCCGAGCGTGATGTGCGGGCTGTCCTGCTGCTTGATCGGCATGAGGTGCTCGGGGAACTCGGCGCCGTCGAGCCGCTCCGAGAGTGCCCGCGCCAGCAATTCCGCCGTCAGTCGGTCCTCTTCGCTCAGGCGATTCAGATCGATCGCATCGAGGCGGGCCTTCAGGGCGCGAATCTCCTTGAGCGTCGCCTCATGGCCGGCCAGGCTGTAGTCGGTCAGTTTGTCGTCGAATCGATGATCGCCGAGATAGGTCGCCCGCTCGGGTCCGGTGCGAAGCTGAAACTCCCAGTAGTCGCGGCAGAGATTTCTCAGCACGCCGGCGGCGGACTCGCTGCGCTGCACGCCGGGGGGAGCGGCATTGGCCTCGGAATTGTGTTCGTTGGTATTCATGCATGCGCTCGCAGCGCCGAGTAGACCAGCCAGAGCGACGACTTGAAGAAAACGTCTCATTGATAATCCTTGGTATGCGTCCTGAAGCGCCAATCCATGTGGATGCCAAATTGCGGTCACCCTGCCTCTGACGGGGCTGGGCTAAACGGGGCAGCCGATCATGGCAAGCGGTTCGACCGCACGATCACTCCAAGCGGGCGCGCCGCCGGCAGAACCGCTGCATCCCGATGGGTGACTAGGATACGGCGATCACGCGCGTCTTTCCATCCAGTCGGCGAAGCGCCTGGCCGCTCACGATGAGCCGCTGGGCGTCACTCTCGCCCCGGGGAAGCACGAGCGAGCCCCACTGGAAGAGCTTCTGGGGCAGCATGTCCTTGCGATCCGCCAGGACCTGCTCCCACCGGTCGCCATCGCGCGAGAGCAGCAGGGTCGCTTCGCGCGACGGATTCGCCTGGGAAATCTCCACCGTGGTCGAGAGTGCATAGATCCCGCCGAATCGGCAGGCGTAGATGCACGTGCCCGCCAGGGGCGCGATGCGCTCGCATCGGCCGGTGTTCTTGTCGAGCCGGATGACAAAGTTTGGCTCATGTTCCGTGTCGGTGCCGTAAATGAAATGGTCGCCGAAGTCGAACGCACAGACCGCGCGATAGTCCTGCTTGCCTCGCACCAGCCATTCAAACGTCTTGAAATCCGCCGACAACCGGCCGAACCCCGGTTCCTCGCCGTGATCGCCGGTCAATACCCAGTAGTGCCCGCCCTTCTCGTCGAAAAAAATGTTGTGGATGTGCCGCACGTCATTGCAGGGAAAAGTGTACGCGACATGAAACGACCGGCCGCGATCGTCAGATGCGTAGATTCGAACCTCCGGTCGATCGCGATTCGTCGTGCTGTACTCGCCCCAGACGACGCGCTCCTGCGGCCCCACGCCGATCATCATGGGCGGCTTCAGCCGGCCGACGATGCCCTCCACATGGCAGTCGCGCATCAGCCTCTCGCCCGGCCGGGCGACGTGAATGCCCTTCTTGCTCGCGGCGATGTACGTGCCGTCCGCGAGCCGCGTCATCGCCCGAACTTCCTGCCGCAGCGCCCGGCAGAGCAGCCGCGAGTGTTCCGCCACTCGCCGCGAGAACGGCCGCGGCATGGCGGTCTCAAATGACCACGTCGCGCCGCCGTCGGTGGATCGGTGTATTTCGTAGTTTCGCCCGATGTAGAGCGAGCCGTCGCGCTCCGCGAACACGGCCCGGCCGGGGCAGGTGTGAAGCGTTTCCAGCTTGAAACCATCGGCGTTGGGCATGGGCGTCAGTCGATCTTGATCGGGCGATCCTCTTGGGCGGACTGAACCGCCGCCAGCGTCGCCCGCATGACATTGACGATGCCGTCAAACGGCATGACCGGCGGACCACCCCGGGCGACCGCCTCGGTTAACTGCCGGAACTGGGCGGCGTGGCCCTTGTCCTGGCGGTAGAGCTTGAGCTTCTTGAAATTCTTCCAGCCGTATCCGTAGAGGGCTCGGAAATTGTCCAGCCGGAGAACCTTGCCGTCGCAGAAGACCTCGGCGGTTTCCTTCGGGTAGCTGCGGTGGCCGTTGCCGAAGTAGTGCAGCGTCCCGATCGAGCCGTCGGCAAACGAAAG
>CALLKH010000346.1 GCA_938008425.1 uncultured Planctomycetaceae bacterium
CGATAAACCATTTCCTTCCACGAAGACATTTACATGAGGATAAACCTGCTTCATCGTAGAGATCAGCGAGCCGAGAAGCAGTCCGGAATCGTAGATATCGATCATGTTCATCAGGTAGGCGCCGTCCGGCCGGATCAGCTCGCGCGTCTTCCTCATGAATTCAATCGTGGTCAACTGATAGGGGACGCTGTAGTCGTTGACGGCGTCGCAATAGATGAAGTCGTAGTCTGCATACGGTTTGCCGGCGTTCTTCAGATCGAGCTGGCGGTCGACGAACACGCGGCCGTCTTCGTGGAAGCAATTGATAGTGGTATCGCGCGGCAGTCCGAACGCCGCCATGGCCGCCTCGGTGACGGCCGGGTCGATCTCGACGACATCGGTGCGCCCGGAGGGCCAGCGGGAGTTCATGAATCGCGGATAGACGTAGCCGCCGCCGCCGATGGTGAGGCTGTCGATCTTGGAGGCATTGGGGCGGAGCCGCTTGGTGATGGCCAAATAGACCTTCTCGTAGGCGTAGCGAAAATCGGCGGGATGGTCGAGGTCGATCTGGCTGTGCAGCAGGGTGTCCAGGTGCATGCCCCGCACGTCCGGACTCTTTAGAAACTGAACGATTTCGATGTTTGAGTAGTTACTCTCAGTGGAGTAGATCACCGCGGGATCCCGGACCGGCCGCAGCAGGAGCGCCTCGCCGATCGGCCGGATGGAGTCGGCGTTGGATGTCGCCAGAAACGCGAGCACGAGCGAGGCCACGCCCCAGCCGAGCGCCCCCCGCGAGTACTTGTTGTACAGGATCGCCATGAGCGCCAGGAGGCAGGCGACCATCCAGACGACGCCGCTCGAACCCAGGGCGGCGATCAGGAAGAAGCCCGCCAGGAAGGTGCCGACGATGCTGCCGACGACGCCCCAGGCGTAGATGTCGCCGATGGTCCGGCCGCGCTCGCGTCCGAGGTCGAGGGCCATCTTGGCTATGACGGGGCTGATGGTGCCGAGAAACGCGGTGGGGATGAAGAAAACGATGGCGACGTGCGACGCGACGCGCGTGGGCCAGGAGAGGGTCCAGAGGAAGCTCAGGTCGTCGGCGAAGCGGTCGAGCAGGGCGATGGCCCCGGACATGATCGATCCGCAGAGGAACATCAGGGAGAGCGTTTTGGCGTTGGCGTATTTGTCGGCGATGAGGCCGCCGATGTAGTTGCCGACGGCGATGCCCGCCAGGACGATGCCGATCACCGAGGTCCACGTGTAAACCGAGGCCCCGAGGTGCCGGGAAATGATGCGGCCGGCCACGAGTTCGATCATCATGATCGCGGCGCTGGAGATGAAGACAGTGGCGTTCGGCTTGACCCATTCCAGCGAAAGGCCCGGACGGGCGACGGCGGTTTTGGCGGCTGGCCGGTGCATCGGGGTGGAGTTCCTTGCGTGTCCAAAGGCGTTAATTCAATCTCGTCATCCTAGTCGAACGACGCCCGACGGGACAGCAGCAGAAGCGATCTGATCGATCATAGCGGGCCTTGAGGCCATCCGGCGTGTTCGGGGGGGCTGATGGCGCGGGCAGTAATTAGGCCGTTTCCCCATGCTTTTTCGGCCGCTCGCGTCTCGCCCGTCCTGAGGGTTCATGCTAATATGCCCGGCTTCGCGAAAGCGGAAATGAAGGAGATATCGCACCGTGGCGACCGACCTCATCCTGACGGAAACAAAGGGCTTCGTGGCCATCATTCGGCTGAATCGCCCGGACGTTCTCAATGCGCTCAACATTCCCCTGATGGACGACCTGATTAACCGGCTGGAGAGCTACGACAGCGATCCGGCCGTCCGGGTGATTGTGATCACCGGCAACGAGCGGGCGTTCGCGGCGGGGGCGGACATCAAGGAGATGGCCGACGCGAGCGTGGTGGACATGTACGAGCGGAACAACCTCGCCCGCTGGGAGCGCATGCGAAAGGTCCGCAAACCGATCATCGCGGCGGTCAACGGCTTCTGCCTCGGCGGCGGCTGCGAGTTGGCGATGCACTGCGACATGATTATCGCGGGAGAAAGCGCCCAGTTCGGCCAGCCCGAGATTAACATCGGCGTAATTCCCGGCGCCGGCGGCACGCAGCGCCTGACGCGCGAGGCCGGCAAGTTTCGGTCGATGGAACTGATTCTGACGGGGCGATTCTTCGGCGCGAAGGAGGCGGCGTCGATCGGCCTCGTGACGCGCGTGGTCGCCGATGCGCTGGTTTTTGAAGAGGCGTGCAAGCTGGCCGGCGAGATCGCAACGAAATCGCCGATGGCGGTTCGGTTCGCGAAGGAGGCGGTGCTCAAGGCATTCGACGGCACGCTTTCCGACGGGCTGGACTATGAGCGGAAGATGTTCTATATGCTCTTCGGCACCGAGGATCAGAAGGAAGGCATGAAGGCCTTCATGGAGAAGCGGAAGCCGAACTACACCGGCAGATGAGATCGGCCGATGCGGTCGAGCCGCCCCGAAGAGGCGATGCGATGAGCTACGAGACAATTCAAGTCAGCGATTCAAACGGCGTACGAACCATCACGCTCAACCGTCCGGATGAGATGAATTCGGTCAACGATCGAATGACGGCGGAGCTCGCCAAGGAGCTTCGCGGCGTCGCGAAGGACAAGTCCATTCGCTGCGTGGTGCTGACGGGCGCGGGCCGGGCTTTCTGCGTGGGGCAGGACCTCAAGGAGGCGACATCCCGTGAAGGCCAGTACGACTTCGGCGCCCGTCTTCGATCCGGATACCATCCGGTGGTGACCCAGCTCGCGAAGATGGGTGTGCCCACGATCGCGTCGATCAACGGTGCGGCCGCCGGCGCCGGCTGGAGCCTCGCGCTGGCCTGCGACCTGCGAATCAGCTCGAAAGCGGCCAAGTTCGTCGCGGCGTTCAGCAATATCGGACTGGTGCCGGACAGCGGGATTACGTGGATTCTGCCGCGGCTGGTCGGCTATGCGAAGGCGCTTGAGATTGCCTGGCTCAGCGATCCACTTTCAGCGGATTCGGCATTACAATTGGGCCTCGTGCATCGAGTTGTCGACGCGGAGAGCCTGGCCGCGACGACCCGGGAGATCGCCGAGCAAATCGCGAAGAGGCCGACCAAGGGATTGATGTTGACGAAGCAGGCCATGGCCGCGGGATACGGCCAGGACTTGGATGCGCAGCTGGAGTATGAAGCCCAGTTGCAGACGATAGCGGGGCGTACAAAGGACTACAGCGAAGGCGTTCGAGCATTTATTGAGAAGCGTCCCCCGGAGTTTACTGGTGAATAGCGAGAGATTGTTTGGCGTCATTGGTTCCGGCACGATGGGTTCGGGCATCGCCCAGGCGGCGGCCGCGTCGGGTTTTATCGTTCACACCCTTGACGTCAGCCCGGATCAGGTCAAGGCGGCGTACGCGAAGATCGAGGAACGCCTCGACGGCCGCGTGAAGAAGGGCTCTCTGCCGCGGCATGAGCGCGATGCGACGATGTCGCGGCTGAACGTGGCCAAGGACCTTGCGGCGCTGAAGGATGCGGAAGTCGTGGTCGAGGCCGTGTCTGAAGATATGGCGCTCAAGCGGAAGATCATCGGTCAACTCGACGAGATGGCTTCGGCCCGGACGCTCCTGGCGACGAACACGTCGAGCCTGGCGATTTCGAAGCTTGGCGAGGGGCTGAAGCACGCGGATCGATTTCTCGGCATGCACTTCTTCAATCCCGCGCCGGTGATGAAGCTGGTGGAGCTGGTTCGCGGCGCAAAGACCTGCGAGCAGGCGATGGTCGATGCGCGGGCCGTCTGTACGGCACTCGACAAGACCGCGGTGAAGGTCAAGGATTCGCCGGGGTTCATCGGCAATCGGGTCAATCGCCCGTTCTATCTTGAAGCGCTTCGCCTGCTTGAGACCGGCGAAGCCGACATTCGCACGATCGACAGCGCCCTTAAGACCGTGGGCGGATTCCGGATGGGGCCCTTTGAGCTTCTGGATTTGATCGGTCTGGACATCAACAGCAGCGTGACCGAGACGGTCTGGCACGGCTTCGGCAAGCCGAGTCGATTCGCGCCGAACCCGATCCAGCAGAAGCTGGTCTCCGAGGGTCGCCTGGGACGCAAGACGTCCTGCGGCTTTTACGACTACACGAACGGCGAGCCGACGCCCGCCTATGAAACCAAGGCCCTTAATGCCTCCGGCTGGAAGCCCAGCGCCGCGCTGTCTGAATTCGCCGGCATGCTCGACAAGAAGGCCGATCGAAACATGTGGATCTTCGCCCGGATCTTCATGGCCGTCATGAATGAAGCGGCGCTGGTGGCCAACGAGGTGGCACTCGCCCGCGACGTGAACCTGACGATGGAACTGGGCTTCAACTATCCCGAGGGGCCGCTCGCCACCGCGGACTTTGTCGGGCTCGACATCTGTCATCGCCTTCTGGCCGAGTTTCATCAGCAGACCGGCGGCGACGAACGCTACGCCCCCAATCCATTGATGGACAAGCACGTGGAAAAGGGCGAACTCGGCGAGAAGTCGGCGCACGGGTTCCTGTACCACGCGCTATAGGCGGAAGCGGAACAAACCTTTCCTTATCGCCCTTCTTCATGCGATCAGGATGCGCATGCCTCGCACCATAGTGCGCGGACACGGCCGGTGCGCGCTCGCACGCGAATTCAGCACTGAATCTCAAACGGAAGAGCGGGGGATTACTTCGAAAGTGCGGCGAGCTGTTCGTCGGTGATCAGGCCGTGGAACTTGTCCTGCGCCATGACCTGGTCCGTGGGCACCATCGTGATCACGTTCCATGGGCAGACCTGTGCGCAGAGCTTGCAGCCGATGCAGACTTGAAGATCGATGGAGCAGATGCCCATGGCGTAACGGGCGTGGTTGGGGTCGGAGACCTTGTCGATGCAGTCGACCGGGCAGACCGTCATGCACGCCTCGCAGCCGGTGCAGAGGTCTTCATCGAGAATCGCGAGTTGCTTGGGCAGCTTCTTGGCCATGGTTTCAACCGAATCTATCGTCTGTCCTGTCGGATCGGGTGAGGCGGCATTCTAGGCCTGCCATTCGGCCGCATCGATCCGAAGAACGGGTTAACCCATCAACATTTCGTCTTTGGAAGATAGTGGCGATGGCGGCTTCAGGCAAGGCGGCGCGGAAGCCGGTTCTGCAGGATGCGGGCCTGAATCGATGAGACCGACAAATCCGGGGGGCGGCAGGGTCCACTAACGGGGCTTTTGCTGCGCGCCGTCGGACCGGCCCTGTTTTCGCACAAGGTGAGGCGGTACGACTTTTCGACCGGACGTGGTGTCGCCGGCCGATTTCGCGACGCGGCCGTTGGTGTGCCCCGTGGTCTTCTCCCCATTGGTCGAATGGCCATTGGCGGCGTGGATGCCGTTGGCTTTTCCGTTCGGTGCCGGGCTGAGGAGCGATCCGTTGTCGCGCTTTCCGTGGCCATTCGCCTTGGCCGACGGCGACGTCGCCTCAGAGGCTCTGTTCAAGGGCGCGGCCACTGGAGCGGGCTTTTCGCGTGAACTGGCGGCCGCAAGTTCCGCCTGTCGCTGAGCCTCTTCCTGGATCAGGAGATTGATGCGCTCGGTGGCGGCGCCGGAGATGACTTCATCTGTGGTCACAATGACGGCACCCTTCGCTTCCATCTGTCGGAGGGCGTGTTCACCATCGGTCATGGACCAGCAGCCGCAGGCGTCGCGTATGACAATGACGCGGTGGTGGCGGGCCATGAGGCCGAGTGCGACAGACTTGACGCAGTGCGTCGAGGTCACGCCGAACAGGATCCAAGAGTCGGCGTGGGTTGCGTTGATGAGGCGATCAGCCTTTGGGTTGGTCAGGAAATCCGCGTTTCGCTTGGTGAAGATGATCTGCTGATACTTGCGGAACGGATCGGAGGGCACGTCTGATGTGTTGTCGCCCTGAAGGACAAGACGCTGCGGCATCAGCGTGAATGGTAGTTTTCGCTGGCCGAGCGTTCGATCGATGCAGTGTGGCGGCAGGCTGCGGAACGATTCGCCGTGACGATGGGCCTCGAGGCTGGAGATGACGGGGATCTGTCGCGTCCGGGCCCAATTCATCAGGCGGCGGACGTTTGGCAGGACCTCCGCGCGATTCGCCACCGGGAGTGCGCCGCCCGGCAGCAAGAAATCACATTGGGTGTTGAGGTCCACCAGGATCTGTTCGAATGTGGCGCGGCGCCCCATCGTGTTCATTCCCGCCTCCCCAGTCAGATTGTCATCACTTCAAGCGCCGAACGATTGATCGGCGCGGACACGACAAGGTAAAAGCCTTGTCCGGATTGATCCGTAGGAGTTTTTGCGTCCCCGCGAAGTACTGATCTAACCCCAGTGCCGGACCATTGATGTTATTCCTAAATGGGCGGGAGGGCGAGACACAAACCGTGAAAATTCGATGATGGATTTCGGGACGATCGCGCGAACTTGTCAGGCTTATCCTTATGACGGAGATAGGGTTATAAGACGCTGAGCACCTTGTCTCTGGCTGTTATTCGGACCTGACGGAATTCAATTCACAGGGGCGGAGCACTCCGGTTTCGAGCGAAAATCCAGTCCGATAACTGCTGTCGACCCAAGATCGGTGAATCTTCATCGTCGTTT
>CALLKH010000347.1 GCA_938008425.1 uncultured Planctomycetaceae bacterium
GATCTGCGTTCCGGTGATTTGGGTGGCGGAACACGTCATGCTAACAGGACCGCCCAAATCAACGGTGAAGCGACGGCTCAGGTGAAATGCGCTGTGTCCAAATGCCTCTTCCTTTCTCTTTTTCAGGCCTCGACGTCTCATCTGAATCGTCTACGAAACCAGATACGAAACCAGAACTGACGGAACGACGACCCGCGTCAACATGGGATTCAACTGCCACATCGGCAGCGTCAACTGTGCGGCGTCGTATTCGAGCCGTGACAGGTTCCTCGGCGTCGACTTGGACATCTACGATGCGTTCCGACGTGGCCTCAATGGTTCTTGAAGACTTCAGAGCCTTGATCCGCTCAGAAAGTCCATGAGTCGAGAGTTCCGTTTTCATGTTCGAGTCTGCCGAGTCGATATCAATCGTGCGAGAGGGATCTAAGGAAAGGCTTGATTTGAGTTGGTCACGCAAGTGCGTCAGTTCGACCTGGTAGGCTTCGTGGCTGAATGACTTGCCGATGCGGGCCTGATAGTCATGGAGTTGCGATTCGGCGATGGACAAATCTTGTTGAAGCTTGGATATGTCGCTGTCGAAAGCGTTACACAGCCGGGCAAGCGCGTTCATTATGGCGCGTGGGCCATGGCTGCCGCCAATGAGACGGTCGTATCGCGTCGTCGCCCCTTCGGCGTACACGTCGGGCGGGAAGTCTCGATGCAGCACGAGACCGAAGCGCAGGCCGCGATAGACACCCAGGGGGACGCGCTGCTCCAGCCGCACCTCGCGCGGCAATCGTTCCAACTGCGCGCCCAGAGCGGCGATGGCCTCGTCCTTCATGTACTCGCGGCGATTGATCGTGACGGGATCGCTCGCGTGTGCGGTCGCGGTCGATTGGTCAGCCGTCAAGTTCGACAATCGCTCGTTCAGCCGTGCGATCTTTTCTGGTAAGTCCCGCACATTCCGTCGTGCCATAAATTGCTCATCGACGTGGTTCTTCTTGAGCAACGCCAGCCGCTGCAACTCGGCATCCGCTTCGGCCAAGGTCAGCACGGCTGGGTTGCCGGAGGCAATCGCCTTAACCTCGGCATACGATAACTCCTGGCCGCCCACATCCTCGGCGCGACGTGCGGCGTTGCTTCCTGTGATAACTTGACCGATGAACCGCGCTTTGGTTTCGAGGGCCTGCCACATGTAAGCGTCGAAGGAGCCCTCGGTGACGTAGCGATAGACAGCGACTTCCTCGTTCGTGTTCCCCTGCCGCAGGATTCGGCCCTCGCGTTGTTCGACCTCAGCCGGCTTCCACGGTGCGTCGAGGTGATGCAGGGCGACCAGCCGCTTTTGAACGTTCGTGCCGGTTCCCATCTTTTGCGTGCTGCCGATCAGCACGCGTACCGATCCATTTCGAACTTTCTCGAACAGGGCTTGCTTCTTGGCGTCGGAATCGGCGTCGCCCATGGCGGCAATCTGCTCGCGCGGGATGCCGCCAGCAACCAGTTTGTCGATTACGTTGTCGTAAGCCGAATAACCCCACGCGGACGGGTGAACCCCCATGTCGCAGAAGATCATCTGCGTGCCACGCGCCGAGGCAGTCCGCTCCCATATCTCACGGACGTTTTCCACCAGACGGTTGATTTTCGAGTCGGGAGGATCGGTTGACGCTGCGGACAGCATCCGCGCATCGAGCGCTAGCTTGCGACCATCAGTGGTGATATTCAGTGCATTGTCCTCGCGCGGGTCCACCTTCTCTGTCCGAAGCCGTTCATATCGCTTGACCAGCTCATCTTGTAGGAACTGCTGCTCGACGGACATTGGGCAGGCAACGACGATTGGTTTGCCCGTCTCCAGCTTCGGCGTGGGTAGTTTGAGCATTTCGGCGGTCTGCACGTCGGAGAACGACCGGAACATCTGCTGCAATTCCGGCAGATTGGTAAACTTTGCGAAACGGCTGCGCGGGCGCAGCGATGCGCCGTCCGGCGAGATTTCCATCGTGTCGATGACTTCGCCGAAGGTGGCTGCCCAGGCATCGAAATGCTCAAGCCCGCGACTCTTGAGGCCCTCCGGGTCGAGGAACCGCTGCATGGTGTACATTTCGACCATCGTGTTCGACACGGGCGTACCGGTGGCGAAGGTAACGCCGTGGCCGGGATGCTGTTCGCCCAGGAAGCGGGCCTTCATGTACACGTCGAAGGCGCGTTCGCTACCGCCCGTCTGGATACCGGCGACACGGTCCATCTTGGTCGGCGTTTCAAGGTTCTTGAAGTAATGGGCCTCGTCGATGAAAACATGATCGACGCCGAGTTCGTCGAAGACAAGGCCGTCGTCTTTCTTCTCTTCGGCAAGCAGGTTTTTCAGCCGCTCCGCTCTGGCTGCCTTCTGCTTCTCGATCTGCTTGATGATGTTACGGCCAGCGCCTTTGGCGCCCGCGTGTTCATGGAGCAATTCGTCATACTCGGCGATCTGCTCGATGAGGAATTTCTCCTGGTAATCCCGTGACATGCCGATTCGCTCGAATGATGAATGCGTCACGAGGATGCCATCCCATTCGCCACTGGCGATCTTGGCGGTCAGGAGCTTGCGGCGGTCGCGACTCAAATCTTCCTTGGACGCGACAAGGAGTTTCGCGTTCGGATAGAGCTGCATGAATTCGCGGGCGAACTGTTCCAACAGATGGTTGGGGACGACGTACATCGGCTTCTTGATGAGACAGGCCTGTTTCATTTTCATGCCGGTGGCAGCCATCGTGAACGTTTTGCCGGCCCCGACGCAGTGGGCCAACAGCGTGTTGCCGGAACTCATCCCGCGCCATACGGCATCGCACTGGTGCGGCCGCAGCCGAAACGTCTGGTTCATGCCGGGGAAATCGAGGTGCGAGCCGTCAAACAGGCGCGGGCGGAGATTGTTGTAGGTGTCGTTGTAAATGCGAACGAGTCGCTCGGTGCGATCGGGGTCGGCGAAGACCCATGCCCGGAAGCGCTCCTTGATGAGCTTCTGCTTCTCCCGCGCCGCCATAGTCTCATTCTGATTCACCACCCGCTCCTCGCGGTCGCCGTGGTCGATCACATCGTAAATGACGGGGGATATCGTGTTCAGGGCGAGTCCCAGCAGCCAGGTGCCGTTGGCGCGGGCAGTGCCGTAGTCGGAGGTGGCGGCGACCGACGCTGTCGTCGCATAGCCGGGGTCGAATTCCCAGAGGGCGTCTTTCTGGAAGTGTGCGACCGGAACGGAGGTTGGCGCGACATGGAACAGGTCTGCCGCGAATGCCTGGATGTCGGCTGCCGGTATCCACGGCGCGCCGAGATTGGCGTCGATGTCACCAGGCAGTACGTCCTCAGGCTGCACGCGCCGCAGCGCCTCGGCATTTCGCGCGTAGTTCGGCCCAGCCAGCTCCGCCTTGCTCAATTTTGTACGCACTTCGCCGGACAAGTAATCGTCCGCCGTCTTCCACGCTTTCGATTCTGGATCGTGGTAGATCAGGTCTCCCAATTCGGTGACGACTTGATCCTCGGATTTTCCGTAGAGCGCTGCGATGAAGGGCAGGTCCACGGCGCCACGCTGGTTGAGTGAAACCAGCAGCCCTTCCTCGGCGCTGCTTACATGCGTGACGGGCGGCGTCTTGCCGACAACGTCTTTCAGCATGATCGCGGCCTTCGCGGCCTTACCGGTGACTTCGTCATAGTCCTCCAGCGACAAGACCAGCATCGCGTCGGGATCTTCGATGAACTTCACCACATTTGGGCGACGGCGAATCACGCTACCGTCGCGGCTCTCGCTGAACGTCGTCTTGTTGATCGGGCCGTAGGTGCGATGGAATCGGTCGTATGACCGGTTGAGTTCGCGCCGCGCTTCCTCGCGATTCTCGTTGGGCCAGCCTTCGTTCTGCGATTGCAATACGCGCCTGGCGCAATCGCGCAGGCCGATCAAGCCAGCTAGCCTGCGGCCGGTGAGCGTGCCGTTGCCTTTGAGTGCCGTGCCGCCATACACCACCTGCACGGATTGGCCGTTCGCGAGTTGATTAATCGACTTGTCGTCTGCGACAAAGAAACTTCCCTCGTTGATGTGCTTCTCCGGCGGTGGCGGAGTGAACGCCGGGACAGACTCATCCGTCTCGTGCTCGGCTCGCTGCGGTGCGAATTCCGGCAAACGCCGAACGGCGTCCTTCAACTTCGCATCGAGGTCGCCGCTTCCTCGGACGCGATATCCTTCCCCGCCATAGAGCGTGTCTTTTCGGGTCCAGTCGCCGAGCACCATCTCCGGATGATTGAGGAAGTAGCGATTGATCGGGACATCAACGCCTTCGATTTCCAGCGGAGCGATGCCGAGCCATTCGGGATCGGCGTGATGCTCCGGCTCGTCTTTCGCGCGCTTGCGGAAAAAAACGATGTCGGTGACGACGGCCGTGCCTTCGCGCTTGAAGGCGTCGGACGGCAGGCGGATTGCCCCGACGAAGTCGGCCTTTGAGGCCAGATACTCGCGACTGGCGGCGTTCTGCTTGTCGAGCGTGAAGTGCGACGTGACCATCGCCATAACGCCGCCGGGTTTGAGTGCATCGACCGACTTGGCGAGGAAGTAATCGTGTAAGGACAGCCGCTTGCCGTCGTAATCGAGCTTGATGTCGGCGAATGGCACGTTGCCGACGACGGCGCCGATGCGGCCTTCGGGCAGTATCGTGTCGCGGAAGTTTTCGATGCGAATCTCGTGTTCGGGATGCAGCGCCCAGGCGATGCGGCCGGAGATCGAATCCATCTCGACGCCGATGAAGCGGTGGCGGCTGCTCCCCTGGCTAATGAAGTTGCCGGTACCGCAGCCGGGTTCGAGGATCAAGGCATCCTCTTGCACGCCGAGCCGTGTGATGGCATTGTGTATCGTGCGGATGACGGTGGGTGACGTGTAGAAGGCATTAAATGTCGTGCGCTTGGCGCTTTGATACTCCGCTGGGGACAGTAGCGTCTCAAGTTCACGGCCGAGCTTCTGCCATGCGGCGTCTTTGAAGCCTCCTGTCACCGGATTCGGGAAAATCGACAGAGCGACAGGTCCAAAACCGGAAAAGCGGGCCAATGCTTGCTTTTCTTTAGGTGTGGCGGGGCGTTTCTCTTGCTCAATGAGTTTCAGGGTGCGGATGGCGGTGAGAATATCGCGGGCCTTTTCCTTCTCGCCGCTCGCAATCTGGACATCCGGCACCTGAGTCGCATCATCGCGAGCTGATTGTTCGGAACATGGCGGCTCGCTTAATTCAGTTGATTGACTAACAGGGCGTTCTGGTTGCTGACTGATTTCGCGATTCTCTTTATCCTCGGGCGGCGGATCAGAAGGTAAGTCCCACAGCGTCGGACCGCGCGACCACTTCAGTCGCGCGCCCTGAGATCGAGCATGAACTCCATCGCGTCGTCCAAGGATGGCGGCTCCCGCCCTTCCAGCGGAAACGCGGCTAGTAAACGATTTTCCATCTCCTGCACCCCGATCTCCATCGCCATGCTCCTGATCTGATTCGGGCCAGTGTTTAGATTCGTGGTGGAGAGTTGATCCTTCAGAATCTCGTGGCGGACCTTCAACGCTATCGCGCAAGACTCCAAGACTTGAGCGAGCACTCGATTGCGGCGTAGCTGCTCGTGCAATTGCGGATTGCTCTCCAGCAGTTCGAGGATGATCGTTTTGTACGGCATCTGAATCTCCTTCAAAATGTTCGGCTGCCCCGCTCTCAACAGCACACTCTTTCTCCGGGCCTATTGGAAACGGGAGCAGGGGGTGTTCAAGAGGGGGCTTTCTTGCCATGCTCAGTCGGCTTCCTTGCAAGCCAAACTGCGAATCGGCGGTTCAAGACCAATGGGTAATACAAGAACAAGTCTCATGTCGGCGAAACTTGATCCAACGACACGATTAGAAATGCACGCAATACAAGAATCAGAATATGTGAACGTGGTTGGCATCTTCGAACATATCACGCCCCACACATTGCTTCAACTGAAAAGTGAATATCTATTAAGATTTTCAACCCTC
>CALLKH010000348.1 GCA_938008425.1 uncultured Planctomycetaceae bacterium
TCAGCGGCGCCCAAGCTGCTGGATCCAGGAGGTCGCCGAGACTGTCGGGCGCATCAACATCCCGATGCGAATCAGTCAGTTCGCTGCGCTCCAGCGTTACGTTCTTCAGTTGTTCCATCTCGCCTTGATTGCTCATCACACGGTCTCGACCGTTTACTGCATCAACCGCCAACTCAAAGGAGTGGCGCGTCCGACCTCGCGGGTGATCGGACGCGCCCGTGGGGAAGTGGACGGGTTAATCGCCACTCTCCATTGGCGGCGGATCGTTCGGCGCCGATCGACGTTCATCGAGCACGCGTCGCACGACGTCAGCAATTTGATCTTCAGTCGGGGCTGGCGCGACCGGCTGCGGAGGTGCTAGTTGATTACCGCCGATGAGGCCGTCCTTCGTCAGTTGGATGTTGAACATGCTGGCGAGCGTGTCGACCATCGAAACCACGCGACCGAGTATTTTGTCAATGTTTTCGCCGTGGGTCTTCCATTGTTCGACCACCCATTTGAGCCCGTCAATTTGCTGTTGTTGCTGCTTCGTCCACTCCCGCATCAGGGCTTCCTGCGACTGATTGACGACGCTCGCGGTGTTCTCGACCTGAATGTCCAGTCGGGTGATCTTGCCGGTTTCCGGATCGAGTTCGACGGTGCAGTGGCCGGCGAAGTCTTTGGTGTTTCTCGCATCGAGACCGGTCCAGGGGCTCCAGCGGATGCGCCATTCCGGTTCGTACCAGTCCTTCGGCCGGGAGGGACTGGTGATGCAACCGAGGAGTTGCGCACTCACCACGATCAGCACGATGAGTCCAATCGCGCGTCGATTCTCAATCTTCATGGGTCTCTTCCTTTCGGGTCTTCAAATTCGAACGCTTCTCGCGCTGTTCTTCGATCCAAGACAGCCGATCCACAATCTTGATCAGCGTTTCAACCGTGGAGGTCGTCTTTTCCTGTCGTTTGGTCAGTTCATCGATGGCGAGGGCATGCGCGGTCCAGCCGGCACCACACGCGAAGGCGATCAGCAGCAGTGCGCCGATGGTCGCCAGCGGCAGGGACGACTTCAGAAGATTGACGGTTCTCTCTGACACTTGACCCACATCCTCAGCTCGCCAACCCGACTCAAAATCTCCAACACCGGCGAGCCGGCCTGACGCGATGACGATCAATCGCAGTTTGTGTCTGGGACTTGCGACTTGATCCGCACACCGCGCCGGGCCGGACTCTGCGCATCACGCAACAAACGTGATGGCCGTGCTGTACGCGATCAGGTCCTGCAGCTTGACGCCCATAAACCAGGTCGCGGCGCCGGTCTCGGTGATCCGAATCACGGCCTGCCCGTTGGCGTTGGTCATGACGCGAAGGCGCTTGTTCGCAGTCGGAACGTCCATGGTCACGCCGGTCTGCACCGCCATGCTGGTGTCGGGCGCCGTGGCCGTCTCCCATCCGGAGGACGTGTCCGAGAGCCAGAGTTCGAGTACGCGAACTTCGCTGACGTTCTCTCCCTTCACGTTCTTGACCTGAATCGTGACGTCGATGGCGTTAGCCGCTTCCAGACCGACTGAGAGCGCCGGATAGTTCAAGACGTTGGCAACGTCATCGGCGAGTACGGACGCCGGCAGATTCGACTGATGGAGGATGCAAACAAAGGCGCGCTCGTCGTGAACATCCTCCGCACAGAATCCCGTCGCACCGGTCACGACGCGCCACAACCGAAGGAGACCGTATGCGGGCACAGTCGTGCCTTTCTTCACGGTGTTGTCGGAGGGATCGAGATAGACGTAGTTCGTGGAGTTGGCGGTGAGCGCCACCGTTGAGGCGGCGACGAAGAACAGGTCGCCGCGACCGGTGTGGTAGCGTCCATCGTGGAACGCAAAGTTGAGACCACTCCCACCGGGCTCATTCCAGTCGAATCCCAACTCGGAAGCGAGTCGATCCTCCAGCGCCTGCAACTGCTTGAAGGCAAGGTCCAGGATCTGAGAGACGGGAACAACTTTGGCCGAATACGGGAGTTCGCTGTCGATTCGCGACGCCACGTCGGCGGTGATAGGATTTTCGATCATCTCTGACTCCGATCAAACAAAGGCAACAGGCGGTGAATAGAAAATCTGATCACCCACGATGAGACCGACGTACCAGGTCTTGGCGCCGCTGTGCTCGATCGTGACGGACGCAAAGTAACTCTCGCCGCTCAGAATCTTGACCCGCAGCCGCTTGCCGGCATCCAGCTCCTCGACCTGACGATTTACGTCTGTGTAGATGCCGACCGATGCCGCCGTCGACGTGAGCCAACCGCCCGGCGAGTCGGCCAGGAAGACCTCGACAATTCGGTTTCCGATGAGGGCAGATTCGTCACCGTGGTGAATGGTGAAGACGGCTTCGCGCGTATCAGACGCTTCGTCGGTGATTTCCCACGCGACCGCGATGGGCGGAATCACATCTTCCGATGAGCCGAGAACCAAACTCGGTCGCAATTGATTGAAACCCAATACGCCACCATGCACGACCATCAAGCGAGGCAGCACCCGCAGCACGTTGGTGATCTCGCCCCCCGCCGTCGTGACTTCGAAGAGCGGCAATTGATCCTGAACGAACCCGGTGGTGTTGGTGCCCAGGCTGTCGTCGGTCACGTCGAGATACACATAGTTCAAGTCGTCATCGGCAAGTGTCACCACGTCGGCGGCGACGATGTGCAAGGCCCCTCGGCCCGTGTGGTAACGGCCCGCCGTCACTGCAAAATCGAGACCGGATGAGTTCTCTGGGGACCAGGCGAAACCCGACTCCATCGGAGACTCAAGATCGCGATACGCGGCGATCGCGTTGAAGAGCGACTTCAGCTGCGCAGGGATCGAGATGCCACTCGCCTTGAGGCTCATCAGCTCGCGGTTGATTCGCTCTTCAACTGCAGTCGAAATGGGCTGCGACACGGAAGGCCTCCGTGTCAGCCATCAGCGGTGTGTTTTGACCCCGAGAAGTTCAGCCAAGGTCATAGCTGGACTGAAGAGCGCGGCGAGCCTGCACGCTGCCGTCGCTCTGAATGATGAACATTGTGCCGCTGCGAAGTTCATTTAGCAACCGTCTTCCCTGTTCCAAGAGTGGCACGGCGTTGGCGTCGGCCTGCCCAAGATCCGACGCGAACTTCTGAAGCCAGGCATAGCCCGCTCCTAACAGATCGGCAACGTGCACGATGATGGCAGGCGTCGCTCCCTCCCAATCGGAGACGTCGTAACAGTTCACCAGCCGGGCGTTGATCTCGTGAAACGCGCGATCCTGGGCCTGATCGAGATCGTCCTGATTGAAGGTGCGGATGTTCCCGTCTTCGAAGGGCGGATCATCCAAGACCGGATTATCCATGTTGTTGGTGAAGTTCTTGAGATAGCCCTCGCCGAAGGCCAGCGTCGAATACTTGTGTAGTGCCATGGAACAAATCTCCATCAGACGCGATGTGCACCGCGGATCATAGACGCCAAGCGCAGCGCCAGCCGGCGCTGCAGCTTACGAACGATTCGGGGATCCGGCTTGGTCGGAAGCGGCCGCGCCGGCACGCTGTAAGACCTTCCGGATGTGCGACGAAACTCGGTGCGAAGCTCGAAGTAGAGCCGGTTCCACTTTTGTCCGCGCCCCCGCGTCACCCGCGGCGGGACATTTCGAGCGAGCGCCGCAGCCTGGGGTCGGCCGAAGATAAAGGTCGCCGTGTGCTCCTTCTGGTGCTTGGCCAGGATCGGGCTACGTGACCCAATCGAGCCCCCAAGATTTCCGATCTCGTAGAGATTGAGCGGATGCCCCTGATTGAACGACCGAAGCGTCTCGCCGGTGTCGATGAGCGGCAGAGCGCGGCGCGCCGCTGATTCGAGTTGCTTCAGGCTGGTGATGGCCGCTCCCTCCCGACCCCGAGACAAGGCTCGCGTGCGTGGGCTGATCTTCTTCCATTCCCGTCGGGCAAGACCGCGATACTCGCGAATGATCCACGCACGAAGCTCTTCCAGCGTCGCGGCGATGTCAGGTCTGAAGGCGCCGGCGATTGCCCTTTGGGCGGCGAGCAGGGTTGCCTGTCGGAGTTGCTCGAATCGACCGCGTGAACGAATGTAGAATCCCATGTCACTTCTTCCCGCCGCAGGCACTACAACCGCCCGTCTTCACGCCTGGTACCGCCTTCCATCGCGGCGGCGTGTCGGGACACTGCTCGCTGGCCACCTTGACCTTGAGATCAATGTAACAGCCACAGAGGTGGCAGTACCGACCCAACACACCAGGCTGATTGTGTTCGCAGGGCTCGCACTTTGACAGGCGAAGTCCTTCGATTTCAGGCGACGCCGCGTCGACGCCGGCCAAGGCCTTGGCGACACCGGTGATCCCGCTCGTGAGCCTGGCGTACATCGAGGGTTTCGTGTTTTCTTGTATCGCAGTGGCGTCGGTTGCCTGGATCGTGATCGGGACGTGAACTTCTGCGTGCTTTTTCTTCGGACAAAAACCAGAGGTCGTGACCGGATGATCATCGATGATCGCTTGATCCTCGCGAGCGCCGCAGGCCATCGGCTGTCGACCGACACGAAGTACGCTCTCGCACCCGCGGCAGATGGCACGTGCGGCTGACAGTCGGGTTGTGTCGGTTCCCGGTCTCACGTCGAAATCACCACCTTGGCATCGGGATCCACCGGCGTCAGGTCGGCGTGATTACCGAGTTGGAACTCGAATTGGCTGCAATCAAGCGGCTGGCCGGTGGGGGCGACATACTGCTGGACCGTGATACTGGAAGCATACGAATACTGACTGCATGCGCCGCTCCCCGAAACACCAATCTCGATACGGCGAGAGGGCGGCTGTCCCGTCGGGGTGGGACCAAACCAAATCGAGACGGTGACGCACACCGTGATCGAGCCGCAGGTGAGTTCGTTGAATGCCAGGCTGTCATGCGGGCAGTCGTAACCGGGCAGCGTCTGGCAGACTGTTCCGCTGTACTGGCATGGATTCGCCTGTCGGGTCATTGAGATACCCTGCGACAGAATCCCGGCGACGCTGCCGGCGATGATCGCGCAAAGCTGATTGCAACATGCCCCCTTCGCTCCGGAGCAAATGGGATGAAACGGTGAATAGGTGAAGTTGCAGCCCGTGACGATCATCGCGGGGAACACAATATCGATCGTGTTCGGCATGATCGGCTGACCGACGCAGATACAACATTGAATCGTCTGGTTGCAGACTGGCGGCGTGTGAACCTCACAACAGGCGTCCGTATAACAAATCTGCCCCTCGCACACCGGATCCAACTGATAGTTCAGCTGCTCCTGACAATCCACCGGCTCATCACAACACGTCCATTGCCATGCGATCGTCGGATACGGCCATCCGTACCTGACGCCCGGTCGGCCGCCGATCGCCTCACAATCCGCGACCGGCATCGCCTCGCAGGTGTCGTCCGGCTTGCAGCAGGCCGGCAGACACTCCTCACAGCAGCAGCAGTGTGCAATTGCGCCGTTAACGATGAGCGCCTTGCCGCTCTTCAGACAGATTTTCGTGGGCTGCGGCATTATGGTGTTGGGCTACACTGAGTTGTTGTTGTCGGGTTGAACGGTCCACTGAAAACGAATCCGGCCGCGTGATCAGGGGTCGATCCGGGGGTCATCCAGACATGGGCCGGCCCCATGTCCAGGGTGGCGAGCAACTCATCACGCCGAAGGCTCTGCAGGAGCAGCGCCTTCGGCCATGTGTATCCTTCGTACTCGACGTCGCTCTGGCGAATCTCGTTGGGTGTGGCACCCTGAAGGCCGAGCGCGTACGTCGTCCAAGGATAGTATTTTTCGCCTTCTGTTCCGGTGGTCGGCGCGCCGGTGATCGACGCCTGGAATCCGAAACAGTCCCCGGCCCTCGGAACGAAGACACGGTTCGGATTCGGAGCGCCGACGGGACCGATGGCCCTCGCCAAGTGCGAGTATTGAATCCAGAGGCGCATGCCGGGATAGATCGAACCGCCGCCCGCTGTCGGACGAATGACGTAGTCCGTCAGGTCATCCGGGTCTTTGATCCAGCCGTAATGCCCATCGTACTGCGGATCGGGAATCAATCGCCTCCCGAGGACATAATGCGGTGTCGTCGTCGAGTAAGGCTGAGTCACGATCACATAGAGATAATCTCTCGGGCTCGCCGCGCTGCCCATCTGAATCATGCCGACCGGCCGATCCGACGCGAGACCGGAGCCCATGCCGTAGAACGCGATGAGCGGGAATGAGCCGTCTTTACTCGCCACAAGCGGGCCGGTATGCAGCGACGTGTCGCCCGGCAACGCGAGATTGATGTCGGGGCCGATCGTGTCCATGTATCCGAAGTCATGCCCCGACTTGAGGCGGATCATCGTCATGCCGGTATGCGCCGCGTAGCCGGTCGTCTTTGGTGGTAGCGGCGTCTGATTGACGAGGAAGCCGCGCTCACCCAGCGGCGACGTCGGTGGCTGGACATGCAGCAGGCCAAGCCTGTTATTCCAGCTCACGATCTGGACGAATGAGAACGCCGGGATGAAAACACCGGAGACGTTCATGACCTGGACGGTACCTGGGCGCGTCAACGTCAGCCGAGGGCTCTCAGGCGCGATCGTCGGGTTGCGGTTGCCGATGATGGGAAGGATGAAACTCTCAGGGCTCGGCAGCGCCAAGCCGCCGCGTCCACCCTTCACCACAGCGACCGTCTGCCGTTTGAACAGCCGCGACTCATAGGGCTCGATCAGGGCCAGCACGCCGCGCTGTCGCTCGCGATTGCCGCTGACCAGTGTCGATGATGCGCCGCCCTGGATCGACCATGTGATCTGCCGGACATAGCCGTCCGTCGAAAACTTCACCAGTCCAACGACGTTGCCGCTCGGTGCGTCAATGAACGGTTGCGAGGTGTATCGTGCCCGCTCAATGAGCTTTTGAGCATAGTCCTCCAGTTCGTCTCGATTGACGTCGGTGTATGGCCCGTTGACCGCGTTCTCAGGGATTCGCTGGAAGAGAACCAGCTCCGGGTGATTCAATGTGTTCGCCTGTGTCAAGTCGGCGCCGGCGGGGTGCGTGAAGAAATCCTCCGCCCTGACTTTCGCCCGCCATTTCTCAGGGTTCGGATCGGGGTTGCCGCCGTTCAGCGGGGAGAACAGCTCGGCAGAGTTCCTCGACCAATGGAGCTTGACCTTGGCCGGCTTCACCCGGTCGCCGTCGATCGTCACCGTCATTTCATGGAACTTGACGATGCCATGAATGAGGTCCACCTGGTAGCGGCCCGCGAGATCTTCGATCTCAATGTCAGCCCCGAGTTGACCGCTGGCAATCTCTGCCCGCCAGGCCTCAAGATCAACATACGGCTCTTTGCGAACCGGCTGGCCGTTGATGTTGCGCGTGCTGACAAGTTCCGTCAGCATGGGCAGCTTCCAAAGATGCGACGGTGGAAGCCCGTACCACTTCCAAAGCGACTCGCTCGCAACCTTGATGACATCGTCGATGGTGAACGGTTCACCGCCCGCGCCGGCCTGGGGAATCCTGATGTTGCCGTTTGTCGGGTCCACCGCCACGTCGATGATGCCGCCTTCGCTTGTCACGCGCTCGAATCGGCCGTAGGGAAGCTGCTGTGATACGTCTGTGACGTAGGACAGGTCCGCCAGTCGGCGCACCTCGCCGTCGAGGTCGAGGCCGACCGGCTCGAGCTCAGTGACTTCCTCTACGATCGTCCGACCGCCGACGACGATCGTCAGAGGGGCAAGGCCGGTACTGGTGAAGCTCTCGGCGTATCGATCCCATCCAGTCTCCGGTGGCGGAATGAATCCGGTCCTCTGCTGTGGATGCCAACGGCCGAGGCGCACCACCACCAGCTTGCCGCCAAGATCTCCGCCAGTCATTTGCCCGACCGGGCTTGTTGCGTCGCCGTTGACTCCCTGTGTCCAGAGTGTCACGGCCATGCCATGCTCGTTCAGCAGGCGCTCGGCCTCACGGGCCGGGTTAGCGAATTCCCATTTGACGGCGGGATAGATGGGCAAATCGTTGCCAATCTGGAGGTTGTCGGGATTCGGATTGGGAAGATCGTTGGCGTCGATGATCTTGAGCATCGAGAGATCAAAATCGCTGGGTCCCAGCCCCAGTGCCTCGAAGCACTTCCTGACGAGTTCGCGCAGAGTCGCCGGGAACGTGAGCTTTTCGAGGGTGTGCTGGACGATCTCAAGCTGATCCCTCGGCCGGATGGGACGAAGCGGCACGATCGGGTTGCCATCACCGTCGAGTTCGACGGACTTCACCTTGGGCGCGGCGTGCGGCACGTTGAAGTAACCGGTGATTGAGCCTTGATTGAGAACGTGGCGGGCATCCTTCAGGACGATCTTGACGTTACCGCCGCTGAGAGGCACTTCGACTTCGGTCTCATGGATGGTCTCATTGGAGAGGTTGAGGGTGAGGCCCGTCGTCGGGTCGATGAGGACGAGCGTGCACACCGTGCCGACCACCGGGTAGTTACCCTGGAAGAGTTCCATCGGGGCGACGACCGCGTTCAGATTGTGCCCTATGCCGATCGTCCGGGTGTATTGCACGCCTGACTGAGCGTCGAGATAAATCTTCCGGCCGCCCGGGAGTAGAAGATGTGCGCTGTCAGTCGGCATTGATCACGATCCGTGCGGCGTTGCGGCGATTGGCAAGATCGGTGCGGTGATGGGGTCAGTGGAAACCATGACGAATCGCCACGACAACCGGTAGCCGGTGTGCCCCCCGGGACGAAGCTCGGGCGAGTGCCGCACGATCGACCGCGGCTCCACTTCCGGAAGCTGGACGCGCTTCACGACATAAACCAACTCGTTCGGATACCCGCTGCGACCAACTGCCGTGCCTTCCTGGATGACGTAGGTCGGCTCTAGTGGTGCGCTTTGAAGGATGGGTGCGACACCGCCGATGAGTTGCCTGACGATGACCAGTGGCGTCTGACTGCGGACTTCGATCGTCTCATTGACCTCGAAGACATCCGGCGATGAGTCGGTGTCGATGATGACGAGTTGAAACTGAGCCTGGTGCTGAAAGACGCCGTCCGAGTTGAAGACAAACGAGAGGGTCTTTTGAAGCAAATGCCCGCCGAGCGAGATCGCCAGCTCTTCGATCGCGACCCGCAGGGTGACTTGATCCGGCGCACGAAAGCTGCCGCTGACCTGTAACGCCGCCTCGTTGCCTTCGATAGTTTCGGTGACGGTGTATTCGCCCCAAATGAGTTCAATGGCCTCAAACGGCTCCTGGAGCGGGCCGGCGCCGACGGATTGATCGACGTGCTCGGTTTTATAGACGCCAGAGATCTCCACGCGGAACGGAACGTGCGTCGCGTAGGCCGTCTCATCGCTCGGGAAGTCGGTCACGATCGACAGTCCGCCGATGGCGTTCGCGGCGATCATGCCCTTGACGACGGTGGCTCCATCCTTCCAGATCAGATCCCGCTGCTCCGCCAGTGCCTCCAGCAAGGCGTTGCGCAGAGCGATGTTGCCGGCGAGCGACTGAGCCCCGGGCGAGTACAACTCGCCCTCGATCCGCCAGGTCACGACGTAGGCTTGGGATCGGGGGAATTGCTGCGCAGGGCGTCTGCTGATCGTCACCACCGGTGCGAGCGGGAACTGATAGGTGCCGTAGCTGAGTTCGATCGCCATATCACAAACCAGCCGGGAAGACGTCAGGGGAAAATCCGCCTCCGCCGACTCGATTCCGTCTGCTCTCCATCAACGCGTCGAATTCCCGCATGAAGGCGGCGGCGAATTTCCGGGCCGTCTCGCCGGTCATCCCCGCCGTGAGGTCTCTCAGAATCGTCGTCGCTGCCAGACGGGCGCCGCTCTCCATTGCGGCTTCGATACCGTCCCTGATCGGCTTGAGTACCCGGTTGATGTCGTCGATGTCGAATAGCCCCTGCGCCTTGAACTGATCGACGAACTTATTCATGCTCTCGGCGAGCCGCTCCGCTGCCGCGTCGGAGCTGAAGCCGCCCGTGCGTTCAAAGTTCTCAAGGATCGACTGTGCTCGGTCCGCCCCGAACTGTGACGTCAGCGCCTTGCGGAATTCAGGGATAGCAGCGTCACGCACCTCAGAGTCATTGACGAGGCCGAGCCGACTGAGTTGCACGAATCTCTGGAAGCTGACACCCGCCCCACCGCCGGCGAGGAGCCGCGCCCGCACGTCGCTGGCTTCCGCCGCGTCCTTCAGGAAGTTGAATCGTTCGAGGCCGGTTCCCTGGGTCGAGGCCACAAACTGTTCCAACACGCCCTGATTCTGCTTGATGAGATTGGACTCGGCCTTGAATTCCAGCATCCGACGATTGATGCGCTCGGTGGTTTCCCGGGCGTTCAGGGCGAGGAACTCATCACTGAGTGACGACAGTCGATCGCCGCGCTGGGTCGGGTCGAGTTGGGTCGAGAGCGTCGTTGACGCATATTCGAAGTCGAGTCGTCGCCGGTCCCGTGCAAAGTTCCGAAGGCGGTCCGCGCTGCGCTCGATCTGCTGATCGACCGAGAACGCTTTGCCCAGCATAGCCTCGATCGACGTCGTGAATTTGCCGACCTGGGTCGTGATGTTGTCGCGTGCGGAGTCACCAAACCGGTCGATCGAGTCGGCGAGCGAGAGGAACCGGGTCGTCAGGTCTTCAATCTGTTGTTTATTGGCGTCGAAGGCCTCGGTGCCGACAGCGCCGGGGACCGCGAGCATTTGTCGCTGGATGTCGGCGCGGCGGTTGCGCTCATCGACGCGCTTATTCTCATCGACGCCGAACATCGTCTCGTAGAAGCTGCGATCGGTGCCGATGCCGGCCGCTTCAGCGGACAGCTCCAGCATTCGAGCGCGCATGAGTGCATTGAAGTTCACCCGGCGACCCGAGACCGCCGCAATCTGGCGACGTCGTGCTTCACGCGCGGACCGGTTGAACGTCAGATTGTTCATCTCGCCGGCGCTGTCCAGGTCGAACTGGGCTCGACCGATGTGGTATGCCGCAAAGAGCCCCGTTGGAATCGCCGCCGCTCCGAGTACACCGCTCACGCCGAGTGTTGGAACTGCTCCAAACCCCAGTCGCGTACCGAATCGATCGACCGCGCTCGCACCGCCCATCAGGCGCTGCCCGATCGTCCGCCGCACAGGATTGTCAATGAATGTGTATGTGAAAGGCGTCCCGTCGCTCGCGAAGTTCGCTGGCAATGCCGGGACCGGATGCCGCATTCGGTACTGCGCCCGCAGGAAATCATGGTACGGCATGGCGGTCAGACCGCTGGCACGTCCGGCAAATCCCGATCCGAAGGCAGCCGCGCCGGCCGCTGCTGCGGCGTCTCCCACTCCGCCTCCAAAAAATCGCCCGCTAACCGCTCCGACACCACGCCCCGCGAGCCCCGCCGCCCCGCCTGCCATCTGCGGCAGGAATCGGAAGCCTGCATAGAGCCCCAACAGCTTGAGCCCGTCACTCGACGTCGCCAGCGTCTTGAGTGCTGCGATGATGCCGTCCGCAAGCCGACCGGCGAACCACGTCGCGAACTCCGCCGCCGGGCCCTTGGCGACTTCGAAGATGCCGCGTGCGATCTCTCCGAGCCCTGCCCCGGCCGCAAGCGGGTCGAGAATCGACTGCCGCCCGAGGGCCAGAATCGAAGTCGCCCCCTGATTCAGCAGGCTGCCGGCCCGGTTCGTGAGGAGGCGCAAGGCGCCGCTCTCTTCCATCTGATTCAAGACGTTCAGAAACGAATTCGCCTCGGCCGTCGCTGTCTTGAACAGCGGCGCCGTGGTCTCTCTCAGGGCATTGGTCGCGAAGTCCTGGATGTTGGACATCGCGCCCGCGAAGGTCGCACTGAGCCGGGCCATGAGCCCACCGAATCGCGTCTGGATGATCTCCTCCAGCGCCGCCATGGCCGCCTCGGGATCACTCTTGAGTTGACCGGCCTTGTCGAACGCGATCCCGCGGGCTTCAAACTCTCGCCGCGTGATGCCCGATCGGCGTAGCGATTCGAAGGCCTCACCGGCGACGCCGGATCGAAGCAAGCCCACCGCTCGGACGAGTTCGTCGATCTTTTCCTTGGATCCTCCGAATGCCGCCGACAGATCGCCGATGAGCGGCAACCACTTTCGAGCCGACAGGCCCAGGGCTTCGAGTTGGGTCGCCGACTCCGCCAGGCCCTGCACCTCAAACGGCGTCGTCTTGGCGAAATTGACGATCCAGGCGAGCGTCGTATTGGCCTTGGCCTGCGATCGTTGAACGGTTTCCAGCGTGAGCGCGTAGCGCTCGAATTCAGAGTTGAGAAGAATCCCCTGCCGCACGAGAAGCCCCGCGACAGCGACGGTCGCCGAACTGGCGTAGGTGGTCCATCGAATGGTCGACGACAGCAGCCCTTGCAAGGCCCGACCGCCCCGCTCCCCCAGGGCGGTGAAGTGGCGCTCGGTGGCCGACACCGTGCGCTGCAGTTCACGCTGGCTCGCGGACAGGTCACGGGCGCCGGCCACACCGCGGCGATGCAGTTCATTCTGTTGGGAAGAGAGGCGAGCGTATTGCGCGGAGAGGTTTCGCAACTCACCCGAGAAGTGATTGACGATTTCGAGCGGGATTCTGACTTCGTCCGCCATCGGTCATTTCAACATCGCCAGCGCGAACAGCCCACCCAGGGGGCCCGCCTTCGACATCAATTCGCGCTTCCCCTGCTTCTCACATCCCTCTTCCGCCAACTTGATCGCCGCGAAGACTCGCATCAGCAACCAGTCCTGATCGTCGAGGCCGCCCGCCCGCGGTTGAATTCCCAGGGTTACAGAGAGTCGATAGCGATCGAGCACTGGAACCCAGCTTCGCGGCCAGACGCGCGGCTTATCCTGAATGACCTGCAACGGCGTCCTCCTGTCCCCATCCGGACGCTCGAATTGTCCACACGGCACCTTTCGGCAGATCGGCGACGCCGTCTTGTCGTGCTCGACTGGGATACCTTGGGCATCCCGCTGAATCTTGCCGTCACCGCCGACGCGATACCGAAGACAGTTCGTGCAGCTCAATTCAAACCAGCCGCCGTTGCGGACGGCGAAACGGACGAGCCGGGCAATTTTTTTTCGGTGTCCTCGACGGCAATCGCGGAGTTGAGAATGCACCCCAGGATGAATCCGGTGATCGCACTGGGCGTCGTGTTGAACTCCGCCTCGGTCAGAGGCACCGGGCCGGCGCCCCGTTTCAGATCCCACAGCTTGAGATGGTCTATCAGGAGCTGCAGGCCCAGGGCGTTGTCCTCCTTTCGGCGCTTCTCTTTGTCCTCGATGGCCTGGATGTCCTGCAATCGGGCTCGAATGTCAGACCACTCGATCGAGTTGGGCGGCCGAAAGGCGAACTTCACCGAGAGCGGAAAGTCGCGAGACTTGGGAACCTCTCTCACAAAACACAAGTCACCGCGGACAAAGGCGACCTCGGGCAGCGAGCCCTCTTTTTCGAGCGTTTCGACGTCGGTGATATTGATGACGTTCATCAGGTCTCCCAGATTGATTAAGAGGCGAGCCGGACCATCGACTCGCGGGTTAGACGACAGGTTAGGAGGCGATGACGCACACGAGTTCGTCGTCGCTGGTGGCGCTGGCCACCCCTTTGAATGGCAGCCGAAGCGGCACCTCGGCATCGCCGGCGTTGGTCGTCGGCACCTCGCCCAGGAATCGCGCCCCGGCTGATGCCGGCGTGTGCGACTTGAGGGTGAGGGTGTCGTCACCATTCGTCCAAACACACTGCCATCCGAAGGGCGTGTCGTTTTGCCAGTCGGTCAGCAGTGCGAGATTGGCGGTGTTGTTATCGAGTTCGAAGACCCCGGAAATTCGTCGTTTGCCGCCCCGTTTCAGCGCGCGCCGCACCTGGCTATTGCGATAGATATTGGTGTTGAGATTGTGATCGACGGAGACTTCAAACGACTTCGGCTCGACGGTCGTGCCATTGATGGCGGCGGCCAGTTCGTAGTGCTGGATGATCGGGCCCGTTGCCAGCGTCGCCGTGGTCGCGGTCAGGGCAATCCCCGGCGTGCCATCCGAGCCGACGACTTCCATCGTCAGGGTGAGATGGCCATCGTCCTGGGTTGAGCGAAGGGTCCATCGCGCGACGCGACAATTCGAGAACCGAAAGTTGCCGGCCCCCTTGTCGACCTCGACGTGAAAGAGCTGCAACTCAGACCCCTGCACAAATGCCGGATTGCCACCCGACAGCGCCCCGAAACAGAACTTGAGCAGGGCAAGCCAGGTGTTTGGCCTGAGATAGCAGGTGATCGACCCTTCCGCTGATTTCTTGCCCTGGCGGCGGTTCACGTCGCGCATGGAGATGAGACCATCCATGACATCGGCGTCCCGCTCCTCGACGTTGCGGGTCATCGACTCGCTCATCACCGCATAGGGCTGATAGGCATTCGACGCGGGCGCCCCATCCCAGGCCCCCACCTCTGCGATGCGAAGCGCGATCTCATAAGGAGCGGTGACACCAAGTTCTGCCATGACCGGGTTCTCCTACGCTGCGCTTCGCAGAATCATCGCATGAAGATCCATGCTGCCGATGTAGCGAAAGTTTCGAAGCTGCTGGGTCTCAGGGGTTTGATCCACCACACGCCGGGTCTCCAACGCACCGAAGGTCGCTCGCTGAAAACCGGTCGAGTCATCGGTGAGTCGAAACGGTCGGTGGCTGGAGCCCGACCGGTTGATCCGCCCCGCCGAGAGCCGATCGATGAGCAGACCGCTCAGCGTCAAGAGGTTGTCCAGATAGTGCCCGGCGACCTGCCACTGCATGTGGATCAGAAAGTCAATCTCGATTTGCACATTGCTGTGTTGACGGATGGCATGCTCGCCGACCACCGGCCCCATGACGAACAGGGGCATATCCGTGCCGGCCGGGTTCGGGATTGGATTCGTGCTTCGATCGATCGTCATGAACTCCATGCGTCGAAACTGCGAGGCGAATTCTGTCTGCAGGAGGTAGGTTGGCTCCTCACCTTTGACCCACTCGGTCGGCAGCGCTGCCGGCCAGACGCCCTCGATCCGCACGGTATGCTCGTCGTCACGGGATGCGATTCGAAAGGGACCAAATCGCTCATTGAGCCAGGGCGCCTCGATCCAAAGTCGCCGCCCGACGGTCGACGCCGCGGGAAAGACGTAGTCAATCGTGGTGAGAACATCGGGCGCAGCGATGCTGAAGTCGGTCTCCTGGTACCGCTCATACGTGATCCAGTTTTGGATCGCCTCCAGGATTGTCAGCATCCATCCCTTAGTCATAACGCACCCGCGTTTTCTGAACGCTGAGCCTTGGCCGTCGCGAAAGCTGCACGAGTCGGACCTGAAGGTCCTTCAGGGTTTGCCGCAGCGCATCGAGCTTGAAGCCATCAACATCATCGTTCGACGCGTGAACCATCTGATTGATCCGCTCCTGGGTCCGCAGGATGCTCGCCCTGACCAGTTCAAGCTCGGTCGCCATGTCCGCGTCTCAAAAAAAGCCCCGCGCGATGTGCAGTCGCAACGGGGCTTTCTCTCGGGTCGTGCCCCGCTGAGGGCTGACCTGTCAAAACCGTTACGGCGTGCAGCGGAGGAGATTGTCATCCCCCTCCACCTGAATGTTTGCCTGGTAGTAAGCCTTCCACTTGCCGTAGAGATTGCGATCGAACAGTTCGGCGTGGCTGTCCGGCGCCCGCTCAACGGTCAGGTCGTGCACCACGCGCTCGACCAGGTGCTCGCGGATGTTGCCGATGTACCAGGTCCCGGCCGCACCGGAGACGGAGTCCAGGTACTTCGAGAAGATCGGCTGCGGAAGTCCATTCAGGATCTGCGCCGCCGTCAACGAGCCGCTGACCTTGCTGTGATCAGAATCACTGCCGCCGAGTTGGAAATTCGTGAAGCCCAGCATCTTCAGCGCCGCGGTTTGCTTGGCCGCCGGGAAGAGAACCTGCGTGATGAGCGTGGACTGAATGTGATCTTCTTCGTCCTTTCGCTCATTGAAGTTGTCCATCACCGCCTGAAGTTTGGCCTCGTTGCCGATGGCATTCGTGATGCTGGTCTTGTGCCGGGCGTACCACTTGCCGGCCGTGATGGCGGTTCGCCAGAGGCTCACCTTGTTCCATCCCTGGCTCTGCTCGTCGTACGGGTAGTAGCGCTGATTGTCCGCATGATCGCAGAGCGCCTTGAGCCGGCGCTTCTCGCGATGGATCGCGACATTGTCGCGCACGGCCCCGACCTGCTTGAGAAAGAGGTTCATGCGATCGTACTTGACCATGTTCTGGGTCAGCGAGATCGACAGGCCGTAGTAGGTGGGCTCAGGGGCCTGGAAGGAGCGCTGCCCCTTGAACTTCGCATCGGGGACGCGCTCGCCCTCGGCGAACTCCTTCCCGTCTTCCAATGCCTGCAAGCCAGTCCCAGGCTCGGTCGGGAGATCGGCTTCCACCTTGCGAACGAGCTGCTCGCCGATCAGGTGCGAGGTGATGTCGCTCGCCGCCCGGAATTCGTGCTGGACGATGTTTGACGCGATCAACTCGAAGGCACTGGAGATGTGGGTCGCTTCCGCGAGAAGCGCGGTGGCGAGGTCGCCGGAATCAAAGCCGATGCCGGGCGAGCAGAACGCCTCGTACAGCTCGCGCAGCTTGAGGGTGCGGTAGATGTCGGTAAAGAGGGGTTGCCCCCGCTTGGGATGGCCGTCGCCGTAACGACCTTCGACGAGCCGGCGAGCGATGTTCATCCGAGCCTGATCGACACTGCCGCAGTGTTCCGCCTCAAAGGCGACCATTCGATGTAACCGAAGCATGGTTGATTCCTTGTTGCTGACGCCCGGCGCTTTTTTGGCCGGCGACGATGGCCTCTGAATACGGACTCCGATTATGAGAAGGCGGTCACGGCGCTGGTCGAGATCTTGCCCCCCGCGAGCGCACGGATGTACCAGTTGTTGGTCCCGGCCTCAGCGAT
>CALLKH010000349.1 GCA_938008425.1 uncultured Planctomycetaceae bacterium
TCGCGGCCTCAAAACCCCGGATGATCGCCCCGATCACCGGCCCTTCGTCGAACCCAATATTGATTAACTCTCTCGGCTTCATGATTTCGAATGATAAAGCCGCGTGGGGACAAGTAAAACTCGTCCGGTTCAGCACGTCATTTCATCCGCTGGAACGGCAGGAATGGAAGTGATTCCGGGCTTTCGGATTTGATTCAAGTCCCGTCCCGAAACGGGTGATTCGTTGCACCTATTTCCGATCATTCCGTGGCCGCAGAAGACTCTCAACGCCTAAACGAAGGAAAAATCGCCGATCGATTCCGATTCAGCGAAGCTCATTCCAGTTTCGGTTTACTATTTCGGCGAACGGCCCTACAATGGTGACGGCGTGGCGCGATTGCAATGCAGTTCGCGTCCCAGTCGGAAGACGAGATGAAGGGCTTCCCGGAAGCTCCGGGTTGCCTGTCAACGAGTAGGCCGGCGTAGTCGAACACCTGATCGTGTTCAACTACGCCGGCTTTTTTCATGGACCGATAGGGCGGAGGTCGCAGCCCGTGACGACTTGCGAGCCTCGATCGGGCGACGAAATGTCGCAGGCGGTAAGAGCCCATGCTGAGTAAACGACGCGCCATTTCGAAGGTGCCAACACGGGTCTCCGGACTGGACGAAATCCTGGAGGGCGGCGTTCCGCTCGGACGCACCACGCTGGCATGCGGCGGACCGGGTTCAGGGAAAACGGTTCTTGGTCTGGAGTTTCTCTACAACGGTGCGATGAATGGCGAACCCGGCGTGTTCGTCACATTTGAGGAACGAGCCGAGGCCATCCGCATGAATGCCCATTCCATGGGCTGGAATCTTGCGGCCATGGAGAAGTCCGGAAAGATCGCCATCGTTGAAGCGCGCTTGTCGGGCGATGAGGTGTGCGCCGGGGAGTTCGACATCCAGGGACTTCTGACGATCGTCGGCGGTCATGTCAAAAAGATCAAAGCCCGACGCGTTGTGATAGATGCGCTGGACGTTCTGCTGCGGATCTATGGCGACGATCATCGCGAACGCCTCGAGCTGTCCCGGCTCCACGACTGGCTGATTGATCGACGACTGACCAGCGTCCTCTCCGTCAAGGCCCACAACAACGGAAAGAACGGGTCACAATACGAGTTTCTGGAATTCATGGCGGACTGCGTCATTCGCCTCGACCACCGCGTGACCGGACAACTGGCGACGCGCCGACTGCGCGTGATCAAGTATCGCGGATCCGACTTTGGGACCAATGAGTACCCTTACATCATCGGCGATCGCGGAATCGTCCTGTTTCCGTTGACCAACGTGGAACTGACCCATCAACCGCTGGGATCCAGGGTTTCGTCCGGCCTGAAGGGCCTGGACCGAATGCTGGATGGCGGATTTCGTCGCGCCTCCTGCATTCTCATTTCAGGCCACAGCGGCACGGGCAAGACCACGGTGGCCAGCACGTTTGCCCTTGCCGCCTGCCGCCGCAAAGAGAGGGTGTTGTTCCTGAACTTCGAGGTCTCCAAGGAGGCGATGATCTCGGCGATGCGCAATGCCGGGATAGACCTTCGTTCGTCCGCCCGTTCCCGAATGCTGGAAATCCAGACCACACTTCCGGAGAGCATGGGATCGGACGGCCACCTGATGTACGCCATCGAGACCATCGACCGCTTCGAGCCGCAACATCTCATTCTCGACGCCGTATCCGCCTGTTTGCGAATGGGCTCCGAA
Source organism: uncultured Planctomycetaceae bacterium (assembly GCA_938008425.1). Lineage (GTDB taxonomy): Bacteria > Planctomycetota > Phycisphaerae > UBA1845 > UTPLA1 > JADJRI01. Next base: position 1,720 of record CALLKH010000349.1, read on the forward strand.
CAGGCGGCTTTTGATTTCCTGATCCGGCTGATCAGCATCGTCAAGGAGCGCGGCATCACCAGCATCCTGACCAACCAGGTCAGTGGAGCGCGCGGGCGCGACGAGGGACTCAGCGGCATCGGCTTCTCGTCGGTGGTGGACGCTGTCGTCCAGCTGCGTTTTGTCGAGAACGACCGCGAAGTCAACCGGCAGCTTCTCGTTGTGAAGTCCAGGGGCTCCGCCCATTCAAATCGACGTCAACCCTTCATAATTACCGACCAGGGCATCGAGTTCCCCGACCCCTCAAGACCTCCGTCAGCTCCGACGAGGCGGGCCGGCCGGAAGGACAGGGCGAAATGAGCAAGTCCCGCCGGACAACTCGCCGCGTAAAGACCGCGCCCCGCGGACACTACCTGCTTCGCCTCTTTACGGCCGGCGACGGCGTGAACTCCCAGAAAGCGCTGGCCAACATTCGAAGCCTGTGTAACCAGCACCTCAAGGATCGTTACACGATCGAGACCATCGATGTGGTCAAGGACTTTCCGGCGGCGATCCGTAACAACATACTGGTCACGCCGACATTGATTCTGGTCACGCCCCGCCCGACGGTCATGATCCTGGGCAACCTGAGTGATTTCCCAACCGTTCTTACCGCGCTCCGAGTCGTGGAGCGAAAAACGTGAAAAAGACCAAGCCCACATATCGACAAATTGAAAAGCGACTGTCTGAGACCGAGCCGATTATCGCGGCCCTGAAGCGACATGAATTCGACGCGGTGGTGGGCGAGGAGAAGATTGCGTATCTGCTGCTCCGCAAGGTTGAGGAGGCGTGGCTCGAAAGCCATGGGGAATTCTCGACCATGTTCCAACTGGGCGGAATCGGCATGATCTTGGCCCAGACGCCCGCCTTCCGCCTGACTCGCGTCAATCCAAAATTCTGTGAGATTGCGGGGTTCTCCTCCGATGAACTTCTGGAGCGCACATTCCTTGACCTGACGCATCCGCGTGATCGCACAAAAGACCTGAAGTCGCTCGCGCGGGTCCTTCGCGGCGAGGTCGACGCCTGGTCGAATGAGAAGCGATGCATTCGCAAGGACGGCAGTGTCATCTGGGTGAGTGTTCATGGCGCCGCCATGCGAGATCAGGCCGGACGAACCCTCATGATCGTGGCGATGATCGAAGATATCACGGCGCGCAGGCAGATGGAACGCCAACTGCGCGACACACGGCTGCAATTGAAGCAGCAGCTAAGAGAACGGACCGCGGACGCATCCCGACTGCTCCGAACCCTGCGCAGCCAGGTCGCCAAGCGCAAGCCGGCCGGTCTGTTGCTCAAAACGATTCAAAATTTCCTCGACCGGCCGAATGCCACAAAGGATGACGGGGCGCCGGAAGCCAGGCCCACCCGTCGCACGAAGGCATCGCCGAAGAAAGTCGCGAAGTCGACGACCGGAAAGTCATCCGGAAAGTCATCCAGGAAGCGATAGCCCCAAACCCCGTCCGAGGCTGTCCGGCGACCCATTGATCCACAATTCAGCCGGTCGTCAAGAGCGAGTGAAACGCCGAGTCTGTCATGAAAACCGTGGGAGAAATTGAGGCCGCGACCTGTCAGGCGATGTGCCGCTTTGAACAGGACTATATGGGGCGCGGCCCCCAGTACACGCACGCCCACCTGATCGGCGATCTCCTCGTCGTTCGCATGCAGGGGGTCCTGACCGCCGCCGAAAAACAGCTGATTGGGACGCTGTCCGCCGATAAGGGGCGTGATCTGCTCAAGCAGGTACGAACTCAGTTGATTGAAACGGCGCGACCGCTTCTGGAGCCGATGATTCGCGAAATCACCGGCGTCAATATTCTCAGCATCCACCACGACATCAGTACACAGACCGGCGAAGAACTGGTCGTCTTCACCCTCGCGGCGAGCGTGTCGGTGCGCGAGAAGAAGCCGCGATAAGGAACTCACCTCCATATCCTGGACAGTGAACCACCGCTCCCCCGTCGCATTTCTCATCCGACAGTCGACAACGAAGAAAAAAAACCAAGAATTCCCAATCAGCTGGTGCCGGATTCCCCTGTCGCAACCACTCCTCCCGCAATCCATTCCGGCATAAGTGCCATAGTGAAGGCATATCATCGGGCGCAGGCCACGCCATGCGCGTGACACGTCGTGCGATTCGCTTTGACACGTGATCAAAACCGACTGCGGCGGCAAGGCGTTTTCCGTACTCACCCCGTCGCTGCCGGGACCGGGCTGAACTCTGAGGACTCACCGCGCAAGAAAAATGGGGGCTGACCCGATTGGATCAGCCCCCTTCGAATGATTCAAGGAAGCAGAAGATGACGAGCGGCTTTCAGTCGGGCCTACCGCCCGCCACGCCGCATTCGCCGCGTCGACCGCCTCAGGCCGACCACCGCCAGCGGCGCGAACATTGCCATCATCGTCATCATGCCGTCGCCGCACATGCCGCACATGTTCGGATCGCCGGCCGGCGGACCGTCATCGTCGAGGCAGTCCGGCGTGCCGTTGCCGTCGGCGTCTGTGTCGGCCACGCCGCAGCCGCAGGCGCCCTCCGCCGTCTTGTTCGGATCATCCGGGCAGGCATCGGCGCAGTCGGACGTGCCGTCGCCGTCCGAATCGGTCTCGGCCTCGCCGCAGCCGCAGTCACCCGGTGCGATCTTGTTCGGATCGCCCGGGCAGCCGTCGATGCAGTCGGACGTACCGTCGCCGTCCGAGTCAACGTCGACATTGCCGCAGCCGCAGTCGCCGGGGGCGATCTTGGCGGGATCATCCGGGCAGCCGTCGTTGCAATCCTCGGTGCCGTCGGCATCGGTGTCATCGTCCGCCACGCCGCAGCCACAAACGCCGGGATCAATCTTGTTCGGATCATCCGGGCAGCCGTCGTTGCAGTCCTCGGTGCCGTCGGCGTCGGTGTCATCATCCGCCACACCGCAGCCGCAGACACCGGGCGCGATCT
>CALLKH010000350.1 GCA_938008425.1 uncultured Planctomycetaceae bacterium
CGGCTCGACGTGCACGGTTCTGCTCGGCACGACGACCTACACGGCGACCGCCCCCTCGGTGCTCAGCCCCGGACCGCTGACGGCCGAAACGATCTACTACTGGCGCGTGGACTCGGTGGCGGCCAACGGCACCACTCGAACCAAGGGCCTCATCTGGCGGTTTACGACGATCACCCAGAACCCGCCGGCGCAGGTGGGCTCACCGTCGCCGTTCAACGGTGCGACAGGCATCGCGCTGAACGTCACCCTGACGTGGGGCGCGGCCGATCGGGCTGATTCCTACGATGTGTACTTCGGTACGTCGCTCGCGGCCGTCTCGATGGCGACGCTGGCTTCGCCCGAATTCCAGGGGAATCAGATCGTTCGAAGCTTCCAGCCGAGTGGACTGGCGAATAACACGACCTACTACTGGCGCATCGACTCGGTGAATGATCAGGGCCGTCGAGCCGGTGTGGTCTGGTCGTTCACGACGGTGCCCTGACCACGGCATCGGCTCGCCTCTTCGGCGGCCGGACAGAATCCTGCATCCGGACGGGTCGCGGCGACTCAGCCAGAACTTGTCAGGGTGCATAGCCTCTCAAGGACTCCGCGCGAAATGGGCTTATGCCTGTTTCGTGCGGAGTTCTGCGATTTTACGTTCGATGAGTTCGCCGGCGAGCTTCGGGTCGGCCTTGCCCTGCGAGATCTTCATGATCTGGCCGCGAAGGAAGCCCGGCGCGGCCTTGGCCTTGCGGTCGTTGTCGCCGAGGGCGTCGGCGACGGCCTGCGGGTTGTTCGCGAACGCCTCGTCGACCCAGGCCTGCGTCGCGCCCTCGTCGCGAACCTGCATCACGCCGAGTTCCTTTGCCACGTCCAGCGGATCGCGGAGGCCGGCTTTTCTGTCCTGATAGATGCGTTCAGCGATCTGGGCCGCGGCACTGGCACTGACGGTGCCGGAGTCGACGAGTTTCGCGAGCCCGGCGGCGGTTTCGGCGGTGATGCCGAGCGTGCTGATCGTCTCGCCCACGGCCGCGGCGAGGTTGTTCCAGATGCCGACAAACTGCTTGGTGACCAGCTTCGGGTCGACGCCGGCGGAAGCCGCTGTCTCGTAGAGCGCGGCCGTCTCGACGTCGGCCAGGATGATCTCGCAGTCCTTCTCCGAGAGGCCGTAGTCGGACATGAATCGAATCTGCCGGGCGACGGGGAGTTCACCGATCTTCTCGCGGATGCGCTCGACGGCGTCATCGTCGGTGGTGACGGGGACGAGATCGGGATCAGGGAAATACCGGTAGTCGTGTGACTCCTCTTTGCCGCGTTGAAACTCGGTCACTTCGCGTTCGTCGTTCCAGCCGAAGTTGAGCTTGCCGACCTTGTCGAGCGTGTACTCGTGGTTCGACTGCCACTCGGCGACCTGCCGGCGGATTTCGTAGTCGATCGCGCCGCGGACGGAGCGGAAGCTGTTGAGATTCTTGATTTCGCTGATGGGCGTGCGGTACTCCCGGCCTTCATGGGTGATGGCGACGTTGACGTTGGGCTCGAATCGCATCTGGCCCTTCTGCATGTCGGCATCGCTGATGCCGAGGAATCGGACGAGCCGCTGAAGTTCGATGCAGAACGTGTAGGCCTCGTCGGCGTCGGCGAGATCGGGCTGGGTGACGATTTCGAGCAGGGGCGTGCCGGCGCGGTTGAGATCGACGCGGGTGTGATCGAGCCCCTCGTGGAGATTCTTGCCGGCGTCCTCTTCAAGGTGGGCGCGAATGATGCCGACGCGCCGAAGTTCGCCGCCGGGCCTGGGAATCTCGAAGTAGCCGTCGGCGGAAATGGGCAGATCGTACTGGCTGATCTGATAGTTTTTGGGCATGTCCGGGTAGAAGTAACTCTTGCGATCCCACTTGCTGAACGCGGCGATGCGGCAGTTCAGCGCGACGCCGGCCCGGAGCGAGAGTTCGAGCGCCGCCCGGTTCATCGCCGGCAGCGTGCCCGGCATGCCCATGCAGACGGGGCAGACCCTGCTGTTCGGCTCGGCCGCGAAGGCGATCTCGCACGAGCAGAAGAGCTTGGTGCGCGTGCGAAGCTGCACGTGAATCTCAAGGCCGATGATGGGGCGAATCTGCAGGTCCATGCGGCGATACCGTGGTGTCCAGAGTTCTGAATCCGCATAGATGCACTCTGATGCGGAGGGGATCAGTTTGGCGCGCACGTTGCGGTGTGTAAAGCGGGGATCGAAAGGGACTGGATCGTTCGCCTGGGTTGCGGTTGCGACGTCTATTTCGGCTGCGGAATAAACAGCGTGACGCTTGTACCCTTGCCCAGCTGGCTCTTCAGCAGAATGGTCGCGCGCATGGCCGCGATGGCGTGGCGGACAATGGAAAGTCCGAGTCCCGTGCCCCGGTCGCCGGAGTGCTGTCGCCCGGCGCCCGAACGCGCCCGCTCCACCTGGTAGAATCGTTCAAAAACGCGATCCTGATCCTCGGTTGGAATGCCGCAGCCGTCGTCGCGCACCTCTATCGAGATCGACGGCCCCAGGCGTGCGCAGTGGATCCAGACGTGGCCTTGTGGGTCGGTGAATTTGATCGCGTTGGCGACGAGGTTGTCGAGCGCGAGGCGCAGCAGTCGCCCGTTTACCATGATCAATCGACAGTTCTCAGGGCATTGAATATCGAAGGTCAGGCCGCGAGCCTTCATGGCGTCATTGAACCGCAGGGCGAGATCGTCGAGCAGTTCCCGGAGCTGAACCTCCTCCAGGTGGAACTCGTTTGATGCGGCCTCGAGTCGCGACAGCTCGAGCAGATCGCTGACCAGTTCGGAGAGTCGATGCGTGTGTTTCCCAATGACATTGATGAACCGCGCGACGTTCTGCTGACCTTCGCCGGTGACCATCTGCTCCAGTGTTTCGACCGAGGCGCGAATGGCCGACAGCGGGGTGCGAAGTTCGTGCGATGCGTTGGCGACGAAGTCGGTCTTCATGCGAATCGTTCGCGTGAGTTCCGTGATGTCGGTCAAGACGACGAGTCGTCCGGCTGTTCCGGTGTCGCCGCCGTTGTCGCCCGCAGGCAGTCCGATTTCGGAACACCGCGCGAGCAGGTGAACGACGCCGTCGGGCTGTTCAACCTGAAGGCGAAACTCGCGCACGTTTCGCAATCCGGCGATCGTCGCCTCTTCCATCGGCGGCGCGTCGTCGTCGGGCTTTTCAGGATCAAGGAAGCCGCGAAGCTCGGGACTTGAGATGCAATCGGACACGCGTCGGCCGACGAGAAGATCCTGCTGGGCTGTGGTCCGGCCGCGGCCGCCGCGGGACTGATCGGCGTTCTCCGGTTCATTCGGCTGCGGTGTGCCGAGAAGTCGGCACGCAACGTCGTTCATCAGCACGATTCGACCGTCCGGTCCGGCGACAATGACGCCCTCGGTGAGGCTTCGAATCAGGTTTTCGAGGTTCTTTCGCTGACGGTCGATGGTATCGAGCTGGCGGGCGATCGAGTCCCGCATCTGATTGAGTGAAACGCCCATCTGTGCGATTTCATCGCCGCCGGAGACGTCGGTTCGCGCGGAGAGATCGCCGAGCGAGAGGCTTCGCGCCGCCTCGGTGATGCGCTGGATGGGCTTGCTCCACACCCAGGCGAGGCCGAGCGCGAGCACGAACGCGGCCGCGAGACCCACGGCGGCGGTCTGCCAGATCAACCGGCTCATGGTGGCGGTCTGTTCGGTGATGCCGGGAATGGGCATGGCGACGCGGACGGTGCCGGCGGGACGACCCTGATCGTCCTCGACCCGGACTGCCACGTACTTCATTTCGCGGTTTACGGTGTCGGAGTGTCGTTCGGCGCCGCCCCAGCCCGAGGCGAGCGCGTCACGGATTTCCGGCCGGTCGCCGTGCGGCGCCATCGCGGCGGGGTCGGCCTCGGAATCAGCCCAGACGGTGCCGTCCGCGGCGACGATGGTGACGCGAATATCAGCTTCCTTGATGGCGCCAAGTTCGACTGCCACGCGCTGGAGTTCGTCGCGATGCCGGGCGTCGAAGAGATTTCGCACTTCGTGTCGGATCGTGACGGCCTGGGCGAGAAGTCGCTGGGTGAGATTCCGTCGATAGGCGTTTTCGACTTCGGCGACGATGAGCCAGACCGATGTTCCGAGGAGCAGCGCCATGAGCAGCGCGTTGCCGAGAAAGAGCTTCCAGAAAAAACGACCGGGCTTCGTCAAGGCGGGCGATCTCCGCGGTTAGTCCGCCGTGGGCGGTCTGAAGCTGTACCCGACGCCGCGAATGGTCTGAATCCATGCCGCGTGATCGGAAGCCGGGTCGGCCTGGGCCAGCTTTTTGCGAAGCGACGTGATGTGTACGTCGATGGTGCGATCCAGAACGACCGCGCCGTGGCCGAGAACCTTGTCAATGAGCGTTCCGCGGTCGAGCACCTTTCCGCTCGCGGCCATGAGCGCGCCGAGAAGCCTGAACTCGGTTGCGGTGACGCCGATGGGAATGTCGCCGACCTTGAGCTCGTGGCGATTCCAGTCGATCGAAAAGGGGCCCTCTCGCATGGCCTCTGAATCGGGGACGGGCGCTTCACCACGGCGCAGCATGGCGGCGACGCGCGCGACGAGCACCTTGGTTGAAAAGGGCTTGGTGACGTAGTCGTCGGCGCCCAGGGCGAATCCGACGAGCTCGTCGGATTCCTCGGCCTTGGCAGTGAGCATGATGATCGGAATCGCGGAGGTGGCGGGATCGCGGCGGCACTCCTGTGCCACCTCGTCGCCCGACATGCCGGGCAGCATGCGGTCGAGAAGGATGATATCCGGCGGATCGCGGCGGATTTCCTCCAGGGCCAGATCTCCACCATCCGCGTGACGCGTCGCGAAACCCTCGCGCTGGAGGTTGAAGCAGATCAACTCCGCGAGATCTTTCTCGTCTTCGACGACGAGTACGGTCTTTGTTGATTTTGTCATGAGTGGTCGCTCGTTCTGCGGCTGGGACTTTGCGGTCATTAACATCTGATACTCACTCTCGTACTGGTATTCTCGCCCTCGACGGTACTTCCGTCCATTCGACCGGCGTCAGACGCCGCTCCGGTAGCCTGTTCATGGCGATCCCCACGCCGATCATGGATCGCATCTAGTCGTTCGCCGCTCGTTTATCCCCGTCGTTGATGCGGCGGTTGAGGTAGGCGTCCGCCCTTTCGGCCATGTCCTTAAATCGCCGGTCCTCGCAAAGACTCCGGTGATCCTTCACAAACTGATCGTGCACCTCCCGGCAGCGCAGCGCCAGCACGGGCGGCAGCGCTCGAGCCAATCCCGCGATGCGTTGACAGCGCGCGGCGTCGTTTCCGATTCCGGCCGCATGGCCTCGCCCGAGCAAGCCGCCGAGCAGACGCGACATGTCTCTCAGTTCGGCGGGCTTGTTCACGTCTTTCCTTGATGGTTCCTTGGCGAAAGGGCTCTTGGGTCTGATGAGATACGATCGGCCCCCGATGTTCACACTTCCGATCCAGTCGGAACGATGGCATTGAAGCGCGAGATGGGCTCTCGCCACGAACTCGCCGCGGTCCGCGTTCTTTTCAGCGGGGATCAGCGACGCGCGCTCGGCCGCGCAGGCCGGCTCCTCCTTCAGTTGAAGCAGCAGGTGAGGACTCCCATTGGTCTTCTGATCAAGCCGCAAGAGAACGATGAACTTGGAGAGCCCCTGGCTTCCGGCGCTGCTCAGTCGGGTCCATTCCGCAATGTCGAGAACGGCGCCGCCGAAGTCCTCTTCGGATCGGCAACCGATCGCGGCGCGGCGACTCGCAGCCTGCGGTCCATCGAAGTGTCCTCGCCAGAGCGCGGCCAGGATTGACTCACGCGTCCTTGCATCCACAGGATCGAGCAGGTCCGACGCCTGCCCTTTTTTCAGAACAATGCGTCGAAGCCGGGGCCTGTCGCCGTCGAAGACGTAATTCCCGAAGTATTCAGCGGCGTCTTCGTCGGCCGCCTTCTTCACCAGCTTTCGAACGGTCTTGTACCCGGCACTCAGTTCGCGATCGCCGACGCCGCCTGTCAGGGCCCTGGCGTACTCCTCGCACATCAGGTTGGTGATCGTTCGCAATTCTTCCGGCGTCAGGGTGAGATCCGCCTCGCCCGCGGCAAACTGCAGCGAGACGGCGGCACGAAGCAGATCGAACTGGAATGGGCCGTGAAAAGCTTCGTCCAGATCAACGAGTGAGAAGTGAATGTCGCCGTTCTCGCCGGGCGAGCGAAAAGTTCCAGTGTTGCCGGGGTGCACATCCCCATGAAGCAGGACGTTGCTTCCTGCGTCATCCAACCAATCGGTGCAATGCGCCTTGCACCAATGATAGTAGAGATCCGCCGTGCCCCTGAAGAACTCATAAGGCGTCTCTCGAATACTTCGAAGCTTCATGGGGAGCCCGCGGGGATCGGCGTCCTTCAGGTGTGGATTCAGCTCCACGATTCGTTCGAGAACCGAAGGCGCCGGTGGAGCGTCGGCGAATGCCGTCGTCGTCGCGAAGAAGGAGAATGCGGCAAGGAGTACGACACGTGCGATAGTCCGGTGCAGGACTTCCGCGACGGCGCCGTGTACTCGATGTCTCATGGTTGTCATTCTTTTCCGAGCCGCACCGGGAGTTTGCTTCGATTCGTTTGAATGAGGGCGATTCATTTCTTCGATCGTGAGCATCATTCGGACAATGATACCCGTCGTGTCATTTCTGGATAGTTTGACGAAGTTTGTCGTCGTCCTGCAACCGCCCCCCTGCCGCTTCACGAAACATTAATGCTCTCCGCATTGAGGCCTAACGCCGTGGTTGTAGCGTACCGAACCAACGTGCCAGGGGAGATTGGGCGAAGCCGTCGTCGAATGCCCTGGCACTGCAAGTGTGACGGTCGACGCCGGCACAGAGTCGTCGAATTCCGGGGCGAGATTTCCGGAGGGGAAAGAAGCGTCGATGGCTCGGAAGGCGGCGACGCCGACGTCGCGGCCGAGGCGATTCTGCTGGTCGCCCGTCGGAATCGTATCAGCCGGCCACCTGGTCGGACTGATTGTGGACCGGTCGAATCTGGGACGGAGTTGATATGTCAGACAATCGACGCTCAATGCGGCCTGCAGGCCCTGGCTTCACACTGATCGAGCTGCTGGTGGTGATCTCCATTATCGCCATTCTAATTTCCATCCTGCTTCCGGCGTTGAGCGCGGCACGGGAGAAGGGCCGCGAAACGCAATGCCGGGCGACTCTGCAGCAATTCGGCGCCGGCTTCATGGCCTATGCGAACTCCAACGACGAGTACCTCTGCAGCGGCGCGTTTGATCCCGAGATCGGAAACGGCCGCGACGGTCCGGTCGATGCCGTCGGCTGGGTGGCGGATCTCGTCAACGGCCGAACCGGGGAACCGGGCAGGGCGCTCTGTCCGTCGAATCCCGCCCGGTTTAACCAGAAGCTTGGTTCCAATGGAAACACCTATTCGCCGGCAGACGCGCAGGCGCTCGTCGAGCTCGGCTACAACACCAACTACACACAGTCCTGGTACATGGGCCGAACCGAATGGCGGCCCGGCACGGGTTCAAACCTGAAGAGTCTTGCCAATACCTACGGCCCGCTGAGCGTCAGCAATCTCAGGAGCGTGCAGTCGTCGCGCGTCCCGATTCTCGGGGATGGTCGAACCGATACGAACGATCTCGTTCTCGGCGAGCGATCCGTCAAGACGATGACCGACGGCCCGTTCGCCGGACCCTACGGCACCCAGAACTACGCCGACTTTGGCCCCGCCCACGGGATGGGCGGATACAACCCGCTCAAGAAGCACAATCGAATTCGCGCGAACGTCCTCTTCGCCGACGGCCATGTCAGTTCATTCATGGACGGCGATCGAGATGGAGAGTTCGCGCTTCTTACCTCGGCTAATCCGCACGGCCAGAAGGATCTGAGCAATGAAGTCTTCGACGGCGTGCTGAGCATTGGTCGGCGATCAGCGAATCGCTTCACGCTGCAGTAGGGGTCTTTGAATGAGTCGTGATGGGGAGCCTGTCGGCGTCATGGCGGCCGGCCGGGCAGAATCCGCGCCAGTTGAAGCCGTCCGACGCGCCATGAGTCAAGCCACGAGAAACATGAATCAGACACTGGGAGAGAAGTTCATGAGAAGAAACCAAATTGTTCTGCTGCTGACCGGCGTTCTGGCTCTGATGACAACGGCGGCGGCAAACGCGCAGGTTGTCATCAACGAAGTGCTTCAGAACCCGGAGGGCAGTTCCGACGAAACGTGGGAATACATCGAGCTGTACGGCCGCCCGGGCATGGACCTGACGGGCTACGCGATCATGGTCATCAAGGGCGGTCGTGATCTCGACGACAATGGCGTCTTCGATGTCGGCGAAGAGGTGCCGGAAATCGATGAGGCGTTCAGTCTCGACGGACTGTCGCTAGGAGCGAACGGCTTCCTCGTGCTCTACAACGATACCGGCGGGTTCAGCAATCTGATTGATCTGAATCTGATCGATCCGGCCGCCACCATCGCATCATTCAACGCCACCCACATCCCGTCGACCGACGTGGCCGGAAAGCTGGGCAACGACGGCTCGTCCACCTACGTGCTCGTTCGAAAGCGGTTCGATCACTCCATCAATGGATCTGGCCAGAGCGTCTACGGCCCGGACTACGCGGTTCGAAAGGACGTCCGGCACGACGTGAACGCCGACGGCGTTGTGGATTTCGGCACCGAGGTGAATCTGATCAACACGTTTGAGCCGGCGATGCGGGTTGAGCCATACCAAATGGTCGACGATCTCGCCTGGTCGCACGACAACGGTAGGGAATACCACCGCGATCCGCAGTTTGAGATCGAGGAGACGCCGGGCTTCAATCCCGACATGGTCAGCCGCCTGCGAAACTATCTCTCGAATCCGCAGCGCGGTTACGCCACCAGGGGCAACGCCGGCGGACCGTTCACCATTCAGCAGACGTCAATCGCCGACGAGTCGTTCATTTACGGCGAGATGACCACGAGCTTTCCGGGTCCGGGGTTCTTTGAGTACACGACCGCCACCGATCCGGTCTCGGGCTACATTCGCACCAAGGCGCCAACCGATCCGGCTGCCACGCCGTACAGCGGCTCATGTGATCCGGAGCCGGACAATCAGCCCAATCCCGGTTGCGCGGCGAGCGCAGGCGGGGCGTATCACATGACGGACCTCGCCTTCGTCGGCTTCAAGCTCACGCCGGGTACCTTCAACGATCATCCCACCGATGCGAACCTTCGACAGTTCCGATTCGTTCACGGCGACTTCAACAACGACGGGCAGATCAATCAGATCGACCGGCGGCTGATCGAGGATCGCGTCGGCCGAACCCTCGATGACACCGAGCCCGCGACCTACGACCCGACGCCGGGCCAGCCGCTCAGTGGAGACGAGGTCGCTTACGATCGCTACCTTCGCCAGGGTGTCGAGTTTCAACTGGTGCTTCACATGCGTGAAATGGACACCGACGACGGTCCCGGCGGCACGAATGCCGAAGACGTGACACAGGACGACGTCGCCGCCTTTCTGGCGCTTTGCCCGGTCTGCGGAAACGTCGGAACGCCGCCCGCGGTTCGAATCACCGAATATCTCTACAGCGGCCTGGGCGGAGAATTCGTCGAATTCACCAACCTCTCCGGCGGACCGGTCGACCTGACGGGCTGGAGCTACAGCGACAACGCCCGCCTCGCGGGGCACGTCGATCTCTCGGCCTTCGGCGTCGTGCAAGACGGCGAGTCGGTCGTGCTGACGGAAATCGATCGGGCGCTCTTCGCGGTTCGCTGGGGTCTGTCGGGCGTGAAGATCATTGGTGATGTCACGGTCAATCTCAGTCGAAACGATGAGATTAATCTCTACGACGCGTCGGGCAATCTGGCCAACCGATTGACTTACGGCGATCAGGATTTTCCCGGCTCGATTCGGACGCAGCGATTCTCCGGCTGGCCGTGCGATACCGCGGTCGGGGCCAACGCCATCGCGAACTGGCGGCTGTCGCTCATCGGCGGTGACGCCCAGTCCTCGTTCTTCTCCAGCGCCGGCGATGTCGGCAGCCCGGGTTCCTTCGCGCTCAGCGACTGCTCGACCACCATCGCAGTCGGCGCCTGCTGCACCGCCGGCATTTGCGCCAGCGGCCCCGGCATTACGCAGGCCTTTTGTCAGCAGACGGGCGGCATCTACCAGGGCGACGACGTCAGTTGCGGCAGCGTCACATGCCCGCAGCCGAGCAACGCGGTCGTGCGAATCACCGAGTACATGTACAGCAGCCCCGGCGGTGAATTCATCGAAATCACCAACATGGGTGCGACGCCGGTCGATATGACCGGCTGGAGCTATGACGACTCGGCGCGAATCGTCGGTGCATTCAGCCTCAGCGCCTTCGGCACGCTTGCTGCGGGTGAATCGGCTGTCATTACGGATGCCGACGCGGCGGCATTCAGGACCTTCTGGGGCCTTGCCGGTTCGGTGAAGGTGATCGGCAACCTGGGGCTCGCCGGTGTCGGCAACAATCTCGGCCGAAACGACGAAATCAACATCTTTGATGCCTCCGGCGCCGTCGTCGATCGCCTGACCTACGGCGATGAGAACTTTCCCGGCACCGTCCGGACGCAGAACGCCTCCGGCTGGCCATGCAACTTCGCGGTCGGCGCGAATGACATCACCGGCTGGGTGCTCTCGGCGGTGGCCGACGCACAGGGGTCGGTCACGCTGGGCGGCGCGACGGGTCGGCCCGGATCGTTCACGCTCGCACCCTGTGCCGGCGGCGATCCGATCGGCGCGTGCTGCAATCTCGACGGCACCTGCAATGATGCACTGACGCAGGTCGTCTGTGAGTCGGGCGGTGGCACGTGGCAGGGCGCGGACACCTTGTGTGCGAATGTCCAGTGCTCGCAGCCGTCGGGGCCGATGATGAGAATCACCGAGTGGATGTACAGCCCGGTCGGAACCGCCGGTGAGTTCGTCGAATTCACCAACATCGGCGCCACGCCGGTGGACATGACAGGCTGGAGCTACGACGACGACAGCCGAATACCCACCACGGTCAGTCTGTCGGCGTTCGGCGTGGTCGCGCCGGGGGAATCGGTCATTCTTGCGGAGTCCGACGCGACGGTGTTCCGAACCGAGTGGGGGCTCGCAGCGACCGTCAAGGTCATCGGGCTCAACGGCACCAATCTCGGTCGAAATGACGAAATCAACCTTTTTGACGCGACGAATACGCTGGTCGATCGGTTGACCTTCGGCGATCAGCTCATCCCGGGTTCGATCCGAACGCAGGGCGCCACCGGATGGACCTGCCTTGAAAACCTCGGCGCGAACGACGTCATCACCTGGCAATTGTCAGTGGTGGCCGACGCCCAGAATTCGATTGCTGCGACGGGCGGTGATGTCGGCAACCCGGGTTCATACGTGCAAGCCCCGTGCGTGACGCAGTGCTGCCCCGGCGACCAGGATGAGGACTACGCCATCACAATCGGGGATATCCCCGGCTTCGTGAACTGCGTTCTTGGCAATACGCCCGTCGGCGACTGCGGCTGCTCTGACATGAACGGCGACAGCGTCATGAACGGACTCGACATCGGGCTCTTCGCGGCCGTTCTGGTGAACAGCCCCGGCGCCTGCCCGTGATCGATGCGATCTGACCCACTCCACCTTCTGATTCACTTCAGAAGTTTACCCTTGCGGCCGATCGGTTCTTTTTGAGCCGATCGGCCGCATCTTTTGTCTCGCCCCGCGCCCATCGACCAGAGTCCAATCCTCTCGACCCGATCCGATTCACCCTGAATCGGCCGGCCCATCCGGCGCGGGTTCACGGCCACCATCCGGCATGAACCGCAAAATTCGCCGGATGCCGTACGGTGCGATTGGTATTCCCGGCCGGCGCCGTTTCCGATCACAAGCCGTCGTCGCGATTCGCCGACAACAGGAAGGGAGCGTCCACGCGCGCACCGCCGAGGGAGTCATCATTATGAGACTGACGATCATTGGAAGCGGCTATGTCGGCCTGGTCACCGGAACCTGCCTGGCCGACTGCGGCAATCATGTCTGCTGCCTCGACATCGACGAGGCCAAGATTCGCTCGCTCGGCGCCGGCAAGTGCACCATCTACGAGCCGGGGCTAGAGGAGCTGATGAACCAGAACATCCGCGCCGGCCGGCTGACGTTCACGACGGATGCCGAGAAGGCGGTTGCCCACGGCGAGATCATCTTCCTTTGCGTCGGCACGCCGCCGAGCGCGGACGGATCGGCCGACCTCTCCGGCATCGAGGCGGCGGCCAAGGTCGTCGCCGGGCGCATGACCGAGGCGAAGATCGTCGTCATCAAGTCGACGGTGCCGGTGGGAACGGGCGACCGGATCGAGAAGATCATGCGTCAGATGACGCGGCATCCGGTGGATCTCGTCAGCAATCCGGAGTTTCTCAAGGAGGGGGCCGCGATCAGCGACTTCCGCGAGCCCGATCGCGTCGTCATCGGCGCGGTCAATTCGGAAGCGGCCGAGGTGGTCCAGCAGCTCTACCGGCCGATCACACCGACGAACACGCCGATCATCCAGGTCAGCCGGCGTGCGGCGGAGATGTGCAAGTATGCGGCGAACAGCTACCTGGCGATGCGAATCAGCTTCATCAACGAGATGGCGGCGATCTGCGAGCGGGCCAATGTCGACATTGATGAAATGAAACTCGGCATGGCGACCGACCGGCGCATCGGCTCGCATTTTCTCTATCCCGGCGTCGGCTATGGCGGAAGCTGCTTCCCGAAGGACGTGCAGGCGCTGGCGAACGTCGCGGAGAAGGTCGGCTGCGAGCCGCGAATCCTCAGGTCCGTGCACGACACGAATGAGCGACAGAAGCACGTGTTCATCGATCGCATTCGCGACGAGTTCGGCGGCGGCCTCGCCGGCAGGAGATTCGCCGTCTGGGGTGTCACATTTAAGGCACGAACGGACGACATTCGCGAGGCACCGGCGCTGACGATCATTGAGGGCCTGCTCGAAGCCGGCGCCGACGTGACGGCTTACGATCCGCAGGGGCTGGACAATCTGCGGGCGATGTACAACGACCGGCTGACTTACGCGGGCGACGCGTACGGGGCGCTCTCGGACTGCGAGGCGCTGCTCGTTCTCACGGAATGGGACGAGTTTCGAAGCCCCGACTTCGATCGCATCCGGCAGTGTCTCAAGCAGCCGGTGATCTTCGACGGCCGCAACCTGTACAACGCGAAATGGATGCGACGAAACCGATTCACGTATTACTCGATCGGCCGTCCGCCGGTGCATGCGGATGCCGAGGAGCGGGCTCGCGCCGAGGAATACGCCGACGCGCTCGGATGACGCACTGAGGCGTTGCTATTTCGGCGGGCGTCAGGTGCCGGCCTCAGTCGGGCTTCCTGAATAGACACAGGTCACGATCATTTCTCGCGACAATGGCGAGGCCGTATTCGCGCGCGATCCAGTCCATGGTGCGATGCGAGTAGAAGGCCACGTGGGTCGGATCGCGCGCGTACCACCAGCTTGCGATGGAATCGGGTCCGGCGTGAAAACGCGTCATGACGGCCAGAACGCCCCGCGCCGCGACGAGGGCCGCCAGGCGGTCGAAGTCTTCGCGCGGCCGGGTGAAGTGTTCGATGGTTTCGGTCGAGACCACGATGTCGAACGCCGGCGTCTCGGCAGCGATCGCCTCGAGCGGCCTCGTGTAATGCGGGTCGTAGCCGACGGCGTCGTAGCCTTCGCGGCGAAACAATTCGACGAGGACCTGTTCGGCGTGACAGCCGTAGTCGAGGAGGGTGGCGGGCGACGGCTGATGTTCGACCACGAGCGCGATCAGTGGTGCAAAGGTGGCGACATACCCGGCATCGTCGATTGTATTTCGATGACTGTCATAGCGGGCCTTTTCGCCCGCGGTGTCGAGATGCAGGCGCTGCGGCACAGAGATCATGTCGCAAGTCTGACAGTGCCGGAAACTTCGATGGTGGGCGTCATCGAGGTCGACGACGGCCGACACGCAAAGCGGACAGTCTTGCGGCGATGCGACGGCGTCGGGTTCGGTTGATCGGGGGCTTGAAGTCATCGTGCAAGCGTCATTTCTCTTGAGTTCGGGCAGCGGATTCGCATCTGATTGGGCGTCCCACGTGGGGCGGATTCGCCGGATTTTTTCGGATTAGGCTCGGTCCCAGGATGCTGATTTTATCGGACTTCAGGGGTCGATTCAGCGTCAAATTCAGCAGCAGCACGATGTTAAGGAACGGTTAACGGCGACCTAGGGAATCTCCCCGACGCCCGCCTGTGTTTTTTTCCTAAGTTTCATGGCTGGATAGCGTTACGCGCCATACCATATTTTGTAAGGATTTCGTTGACACATACTATATCTTGGGGTATTTCTTCACCTGCCCTCAAGGGCAAGTCGAAGTGTAACCGAAATCAATTCCGTAGGGATTCGAGGAGCGGAAAGGATCGACTCTGGTGGAACCGGGTTGATCCAGTCGGTGTTTCGTCGACTTTGCTGTCTGGCGAGGGAAATCTGGGGGCGGTGCCGTGGCGCAGCTTCGGAAGACCCAGCTTCCGGAGTCGCAGTTTATTGACTGGTTTTGTTGCCCCGTCGGCTTTTTTGACGGGACGACCCTGCTAAAGAAAGCTTGAGCGGTGGGAAACATGGTCACTCTCTCGACGGATCGAATGATTCAGAGCGACAAGGACGTCGCGCCGGCCTCCCGTTATGTCGACTTCGGATTGACGGAGAACGCGCTGCGCGTGTTACGCGCCCGCTACCTGGAGAAGAACGAGGCCGGACAGTGCACCGAGACCCCCGATGATCTCTTCGATCGGGTCGCCGACACGATGGCGGAGCCCGAGAGCAAGTACGGCGGCAATGAGACGACCCGCAGCGAGTGGAAGACCCGCTTCAAGCGTCTCATGATGTCGCGCAAGTTCATGCCCAACAGCCCGACGCTGATGAACGCGGGTCGGTCGATGGGCATGCTCAGCGCCTGCTTCGTTCTGCCTGTGCCGGACTCGATCGACGGGATCTTTGATTCGATCAAGCACACCGCCCTGATCCAGAAGGCGGGCGGCGGAACGGGTTTCGCCTTCGATGCCCTGCGGCCGACGGGCGATTACATCCGCTCCAGCGGCGGAACGACGAGCGGTCCGATCAGCTTCTGGAAGGCGTTCAGCGAGGCGACCAACGCGATCCAGCAGGGTGCGTTTCGCCGCGGCGCGAACATGGGGATGATGTACGTCCACCACCCGGACATTCTGAAGTTCCTCTACGCCAAGCAGGACCTGACGCAGTTCACGAATTACAACATCTCGGTCAAGATGACGGACGAGTGGATGGAGGCCTTCCTTCGGGAGCCGAACTCGCCGCACCTGACCCGCAACCCGCGCAACGGGCAGGAATTCTACATTCCCCGCGATGTCGTCATCAGCGAATACTGCGTCAAGGATCTGATCCGAAAGGAAGACTACGACGGCAGCGCGCCGGTGTACTCGCGCCAGGAAATCTGGGACATCATCGTCAAGCACGCCTGGCAGACCGGCGAACCGGGCGTCGTCTTCATGGATCGCATCAACGAGGCGAACCCCACACCGCATGTCGGCCGCATGGAAGCGACCAACCCGTGCGGCGAGCAGCCGCTCCTGCCGTACGAGGCGTGCAACCTCGGCAGCGTGAATCTCGGGCTCTTCATCAAGAACGAGTGTTCGCCGTCGGCCGAGGTTGACTGGGACGCCCTGCGAACCACGGTGCACGAGTCGATTCGCTTCCTCGACAACGTGATTGACGCCAACAACTACCCGCTCGAGCAGATTCACGACATCTGCACGGCCAATCGCAAGATCGGCCTCGGCATCATGGGCTTCGCCGATGCGCTCTATAAGCTCGGCGTGCGCTACAACTCGGAAGAGGGCGTGGCGTGGGGCGAGAAGTTCATGAAGTTCGTGAACGACGAATCGCACAACTACTCCGAGAAGCTCGCCAAGGAGCGCGGAAACTTCCCGAACTGGGCCAACAGCCACTGGGATACGAAGTACCACCGGCAGATGCGCAACAGCTGTTCGACGACGGTCGCGCCGACGGGCACGATCAGCATCATCGCCGACTGCTCAGGCGGCATCGAGCCGATGTTCAGTCTTGCTTTCTACCGCAACGTTCTGAAGGGACAGGCGGAAGGCAAGACGCCGATGATCGAAAGCAACGAGACTTTCGAAAAGGTCGCGAGAGATCGCGGCTTCTACAGCGAGGGACTCATGGATCGAATTGCCAAGGAAGGCACCCTCGCTCATATTGAAGACGTTCCGGAGGATGTCAGGCACGTCTTTGTCTGCGCCCATGATATTGAACCCGAGTGGCACGTTCGCATGCAGGCGGCGTTCCAGCGGCATTGTGATTCTTCCATCAGCAAGACCATCAACTTCCCCCATGACGCCGACGCCGCGGAGGTCGAAAAGATCTACCGCATGGCGTACGAACTTCGCTGCAAGGGTGTGACGGTCTACCGCGACGGCTGCCGATCGAGCCAGCCGATGGCGCTGAAGGACTCCGAGAAGAAGCACAAGGCCGGCACCACGGGCAGCGAGGCGACGGGTGACTCATGCCCCCCGTCGGCCGCGGCGCAGACGAAGCCGGCCACGACGGAGAACGAGCCGTCGGCATCCCGGGACGTGCGTGAGGACAAGCCGAGGATCACCACCGAGGTGAATCTCTTCGGCGAACGGGTGACGAAGGTGCAGAAGCCGCAGCAGATCCTGGAGCCGCGGGAACTTCCCGCCATCACCAGCGGCCTGCGGATCCGGCAGCAGACGCCGTTCGGCAACATGCACATTCAGATCACGGTCGATCCGCGAACCGAGCGGGAGATGGAAGTTTTCGCCCAGCTCGGCAAGGGCGGCGACATTGCGACCAGCGATCTGGAGGCGATCTGCCGAATGATCAGCCTCTGGCTTCGCGCCGGCGGAAACCTCCAGCATGTGATCAAGCAGTTGTCCGGGATCGGATCGCACCTGCAGATTCCCACCCGCGACGGTCGCATCATGTCGCTCGGCGACGGCCTCGCCCAGGCGCTCAAGCGGTACACCCGGGCGAAGGAGCGACACGGTCTGCGGACGCTGCTTCTCGGCGAGATCGATCCTTCGGACATCGAGCGGGCGCCCACCGAGGGACGGACGAATGGCAACGGCAACGGCCATTCCGCTCACAGCGAAGAAGTCGACACCGACACGACGCTGGAAGTCAGCCGACTGCTGGAGCCCCCGGCGAAGCTGGCCGCGCGAGCCGCCTATCGTCTGAAGTGCCCGGAGTGCGGGAGTGATCTCGACATGGGCGAGGGCTGCACAAAATGTCACAGCTGCGGATATGCCCAGTGCTAGTTGTTGTAGGAAAAAACCCCAAGGGTTTTTTGTAGACGACTGGAAATGTGGTCGATAGGGTAGTTTGTGGCTTCATTCATCCAGGAGGGATGCTTGCACGGCTAAGGCCAGTTGGAGCTGACGGAAGCACGGCTTCTTTCCCCTCCGGAAAGCGTCGAGATCCCCCAGAGGGCCTCGACGCTTTCTATTTCATGGCTCTGCCGTTCATCTGACTTCCATTCGGCCGCCCCCCGAAACCAATCGAAAAACCCCTGCTTTTTACGTGATTTCACGGCTGGCCGGTCCGCGCCTTACAATGTCGCCATGCAGAGGCCTCTCATCCATTTTCTTCTCTTCGGCCTGGTCGCGGCCTTGGCACTGCCGGCCGGTGCCGCCGATCCGCCGGCTTCGAAGTCGACGTCGGCGACATCGCAGCCGGTCGACTCACCGCCGGCGAATTTCTCCAGCGAGGAATGCCTGGCCGTCGGGCGGGAGTTGCTCGAACAGGATAATTTTCCTCGGGCGCGGGCCTGGTTCGAGGCGGCCCTGGACCGGGATTCGAAGCCCGCGGCGGCTTCCGAGGCCAAGCTTGCGCTTGAACGGCTGGAGTTGCTCGGCCGGTTCGCGCCCCGACTCAGCGTTAAGGAGTGGATCCAGGGCGCGCCGCCGTCCGCCCAGCGGCTGGGCGGCAAGGTGCTTGTGATTTTCTTCTTCGAGGCGATCGATCCGGCTGTGAAACACGCGGTTTCAGAAATGAACGTGCTCGTCGAGAACAACCGAAAGAACGACTTCGAAGCGATCGGCATCGCGTCGGTTCTCGGCGAGGTGGAACACCAGCAGCCCGGCGATATCCGAAGCTACCTGGCCGACGAGCGAATCAAGTACCGGGTGGGCATCGACGACGGCGGCGTGCTCTCGCTGCATGCCTACAAGGGGAAGGGCGTTCCGCATTACGCGGTGATCGATCGGGCGGGACGCGTGCGCCGGCTCGGCGTCTATTCGCCGGCGGAGATCGATTTCGCGGTTCGCAAGTTGCTCGCCGAGTCGCCGGATACCAGGCTTCCGGGCGAGCGGCTCGTCATGCCGCAGAGCCGGGAAGGCCGGGAGCTCATCGATACCCGCGCCCCGAGGCTCAAGTCAGACGTCTGGGCGAACACCACCGACAATCGGCCGCCGGAAATCCTGGGCCGGCCGCGGCTGGTGCGATTCTTCATGAGCAATTGCCCGTACTGCCGCGCGTCGGCGCCGGCGCTCAATCGCATTCACCGCGACTTCGCCGGGAAGGGGCTCCAGGTGATCGGTGTCTATCATCCGAAACCGGAGCCGCGGGCGGTTTCCGAGGATGAGTTTCGCCGGGCGGTGCGGCAATTGGAACTCGAGTTCCCCTGCACGGTGGACGCCGACTGGTCGTTTCTTCGCCGGCTCTGGCTCGACGCCGGCGATGGGCATCGCGAATTCACCAGCGCGACATTTCTCATTGATCGTCGCGGGCGGATTCGATTTGTGCACCCCGGCCCCGATTTCTTCCCCAGCGACAAGCCGGAGAACGCGCGGCAAAATGACGACTATGAGGCCGTTCGGGCCGGTGTCGAAAAGCTGTTATCGGAGTGACGTCGTTTCGTATTCGGGGACTGCGTGAATGGCGAACGTCGAAAAAGAGATTCGCGAACTTCGGGATCAGATCAACGGGCACGATCGTCGCTACTACCTCGAAGGCCGGCCTTCGATCAGCGATCTGGACTACGACCGGCTCTTCGCCCGTCTCAAATCGCTTGAATCGGAACACCCGAACTTAGTCACGCCCGATTCGCCGACGCAGCGCGTGGGCGAAGCGCTGCTCGGCGGCTTCAAGCAGGTCTAGCACGCCTTGCCGATGCTGTCGATCGACAACACCTACAACGAGACCGACCTCAGGGATTTCGACGGCCGCGTCGCCAAACTTCTCGAGGATCAGAAGTATGCGTATATCGTCGACCCGAAGATCGACGGTGTGTCGGCCACGCTGCGTTATCAGCGCGGCCAGCTTGTCGTCGGTGCGACGCGCGGCAACGGCAAGGTCGGCGACGACATCACGGCGAACCTGCGGACGATCAAGGCGATTCCGCTGTCGCTGTCGGGCAATGGCTGGCCCGATGTTCTCGAAGTGCGCGGCGAGGTGTACTGGCCCCGAAGGGCATTCGATGCGTTCAACGCCGTTCGCGTGGCGGCGGGGCATGAGCCCTTCGCGAACCCGCGCAACGCGACGACGGGGGCGCTCAAGTCGCTCGATCCCCGCGAGGCGGCCGGTCGCGGGCTGGCGTTCATGGCCCACGGTTTCGGCGAAATCGTCGGGCTGAAGTTCAGGAGCGCGTCGGAGTTCTTCGAAGCGATCCGTGAATGGGGCCTGCCCACGAGCCCGCACACCAAGGTTCTGTCGACCATCGATGAGGTGATTGCGTTCGTCGAGTCGTGGGAATCGAAGCGGCACACGCTTGAATACGAGACCGACGGCCTGGTCATCAAGATCAATGATCTGGCGCAGCGCGACGTACTCGGCTACACCAGCCGATTCCCGCGCTGGGCGGTGGCGTTCAAGTATGCCGCGGAGCAGGCCGAGAGCCGGCTGGTCAGCGTGGATTTTCAGGTTGGCAAGCTCGGCACGATCACGCCGCGAGCGGTGATGGAGCCGATGCAGCTTTCGGGCACGACGGTTCGTCATGCGACGCTGCACAACTTCGATCAGGTCGCACGGCTCGATGTGCGCATCGGCGATACCGTTGTCGTCGAGAAGGCGGGGGAGATCATTCCGCAGGTCGTGCGCGTCGTGGTCGAGAAGCGGCCGAAGGATGCCGTACCGATTACACCGCCGTCGGCGTGCCCGGTCTGCGGCGGCGAGGTGGTCAAGGATGAGGGCGGCGTTTACATCCGCTGTATCAGTCCGACGTGCGAGGCGCAGATCAAGGAGCGGCTCAAATACTTCTGCGGCCGCGACCAGATGGACATCGAAAGCCTCGGCGAGGTGATGATCGAGAAGATGGTCGACAAGGGGTGGCTTCATACCTTCGCGGACATTTACATACTGCCGGATCGACCGGATGAACTGGCGGAACTCGAAATCGAACAGCAGCGAACGAAGGACGGCGAGACCAAGACCAGCATCGTCAAATTCGGCGAAAAGCGCGCCGCCAAACTGATCGAGGGCATCGAGAAGAGCAAGAAGCAGCCGCTCGCCCGCGTGCTGGCGGCGCTGAACATCCGGCACGTCGGCGAATCATCGGCCGAGGTGCTGGCGGATCATTTCGGCGAGATGGAGAAGATCGCCGCGGCGGATGAGGCGGCGTTGCAGGAGGTGGACGGCGTCGGGCCGGAGCTGGCCCGATCGATTCGTGGGTTCTTTGAGAGCGCATCCGGCCGGCAGGTGTGGCGGGCGCTCGCCGACGCGGGCGTCAACATGACGCAGCCGAAGCGGGCCCTTGCTGCCGGCGCGCCGTTGACGGGCAAGACGGTGGTCGTCACCGGCACGCTGGAGCAGTTCGACCGCAAGGGCATCGAGAAACGGATCAAGGACCTCGGCGGCAAGGCGTCGGGCAGCGTGAGCAAGAAGACGGACTTCCTCATCGCGGGCGAAAGCGCCGGCAGCAAGCTGGAGAAGGCGAAGGAACTCGGCGTGAAGGTGATGAGCGAGAGGGAATTCGTCGAGGCCTACGGAACAGGCGCATGATCGTTCCCGGACACCCGCTCGCAGCGACGCCGATCAGTGCCGCCTGCTAGTCGTCGTTCGACTTTTTGCGCTTCTCCTCCGCCTTCCTGCGTTCGGCCTCTTTGCGTTCCTTCTTTTTCCTGCGTTCCTCGGAGTCTTTCACGTCGTCGAAATCGCCTTCCTTGCGAGCCTCGAACCAGCCGACCAATTCCTCAACATTCGACTTGGCAAGGTCGTCATCGCCGGTGCGCGCCGCGGCGCTTTTCGTCACGATCTGGACCCGGTCAAGCGGCTTTCCATCGGCAGAAATGGTGTAGAGCACCACAGAGTAGGAATCACTCCCGAGCAGGTCTCCCATGCCCGAGGTGGCGTGAAACCACAGCACCTTGGGCTCAATCTGGATCGACGGCTCGCCGCTGCGAAAAACCGGCTCCTCCGCCTTCGTCAACTGCTCGATGAGCTCCCGGCGAAGCGCGGCGGTGAATTCGCGCGAGACGAAAGGACTGACGTCGCTCGTCGGCTGGGCGACGGTTACGCCCTTGTAGCTCTGATAGGTGTTCCTCGAACTGTCGGGAAACGTTTGTGACTTGGAACTCGCGCCTTTGGCCTCCTTGAGCACGCGCTTGGCGGCCGTCATGCAACCGGTGCTGAGCGTCAGGGCCGTAAGAACTACGGTGAGACCCATGAGTGGTGTTTTCATCGCAATATTTCCATGAGCGCGTCGGACGTGACAGCCCGACCGCACGGCCGGAGCCTGGCGGGATTGTAGGAGCCGGCCGGTTGCGGTCAATCAGGATCGGATTCGAACAAATTGGGTTGCGTCGTTTTCGTGTCTTTCGCAAAGGCCGCCCGTATCCGATCGACCCACTCGGCGGGATCGTGGCCGCGATCGAGACGGATGAAGATGCCGGGCGCTTTCTCGCGTTGGAACAGAAACCGGGCAACCAGCGAAATCGTTTCGGAGGCCGGTCGGGTGGCGGCCGGGCGATCAAGAATCCGTGGCGCCGCCGCAAACCATGCCGGCAATGTCGAGTCGATGGCGCTCAGGGAAGCGGCTTCCCCGGACACCACATCCTCGCCACCGACGTAGTAAGGCCGGATGAGGGTTTTCGCCGGGTCGCGTCGTGGTTTACCCGCGCGCTGAACGACGAGCCAGCGACACGCGGAGACGTCCGCCACGAACTCGTATTCCATCCCGTGCTGCAGCGACTCGGCGCGGTCAAGGGTTCTTCGGATGCCGGCCGCTTTTTCAAACTCGAGCGCCGCTGAAGCGTCCTGCATCGCGTCGCGCAGCTCGGCGAGCCGGGAGTCGCATCTTCCGACAGTGAACTCCGCGGCGTTTGCGATCATTTTTCGATAGGCGTCCATCGAAATCGTGCCGTCGCAGGGCGCGGGGCATTTGCCCATGTCGTAATAGGCACATCGATCGCCGCGCGGCGCCAGTTCGAGCACATGGTGGTAGCGGCAGAGGTCGAAGGCATCTTCGAGCATCTCGATCCACGCGCCGACATCGCGCTGAGCGGCGAAGGGACCGAAGTATCGCGCGCCGTCGTCACGCAGTTCGGCGGCGGCAGTGAAGCGCGGGTGCGCGGCCGCGGGATCGACGCGCAGAAACCAGGCCGGCGGGAACGCGATCATCTCGCGATAGGACTTCGGGTAGAGCTCCCGCGCGACGCGCCAGTGAATCCACTGCGTCTCGAACGGGCTGAACGTCTCGGCCCAGTAAACGCGCTGCGAGATGGCGGACAAGTCGGCGCGTTTGGTGCGGGTGCCCTCTTCAGGGGTGGTCAATCGATGGGTGATCGCGCGCCGGATGTTCTCGGCAAAGGCGAGCAGGATCGGCTGATCGGTTTCACTGGCGAGGAGGTACACGCCGCCGGCTGCCGGAATTGAACGCAGCGCGTTCGGATCGGCCGGGTCGATTTCCAGTCGGTGTGAAAGCAGGGGATGCACGAATCTCGATCGCGCCGCGGCTTGATCGATCCAGATCGACGACTGTCAGCCCGCGGTCCTCGGCCGTCGCACGCGGAAGAGATCGTAGCCGAGCAGGCGCCATTTCAGAAGCCCGGCGAGAACACCCATGAAGCCGATGCGTCCGCGAAAGCCCTTCGACGCCCGCCAGCCGCGCTGCTTGATCTCCTGAAGGCCGTCATCGATGGACTTCGCAATCGGCAGCGAGGCGTCTTCATGGCGAAGCAGTTCAAAGCCGTGCTTGCGGAACGCGTTCTTGTAATCAGTGACGGACCAGAGATGCACGTTGGAGTTGAACTGTGACGGCAGCTTGTTCAGCAGTTCGACCGGGGCGAAAAGCAGCTTGCGGTTCGTCGTGATGTCGCCGCAGCAGAGCGTGCCGCCGGGTTTGAGTACGCGGAAACATTCGGCGATGAACTTGTTCTTATCCGGGTAGTGCAGGGCGGATTCGAGATTGAAGATGACATCGATGCTGCCGTCGGCCACGGGCAGATTGTGGGCGTCGCCCTGGAGGAAGAACGGCCGGGAGGCCTGCCCCGAGTAGCGGGCCTCGGCGGCCTGGGCGCTGGAGCCAAGGTATTCAATGCCGACGAGCCGCGCGGGCTTGTATTTCTGAAAGATCCATCCGGCCGGTCCGCCGATGCCGCTGCCGACATCGAGTACGTTGGACGACTCGTTGATGGCGGTATCGCCGATGAGCTGCCAGACGAGCGATCGCTGATGTTCGTCGAAGGTCTCGGTCCGATCCTTGGGGGCGTAGCCGCAGTTGTAGCCGAAGAGGCCCATGGCCTGCGTCAGTTCCCAGTTGGGACGGTAATGGGCCTCCATGGTCCGTTGCGACATGGCGGTGTGGTGCCTCCTGAGCGGAATCGATCGAATTCGGGCGAGGCGAGCTTCGCGTCCCGCCTCGCAAGGCGCGGAATTGTAATCGAATCGGGGCGGCCGGTCACATGACTTCGGGCGATGCTTGACAACCGGCGAATTCGCCCGGAATTTGAGGGTCCGTCGCCTGCCGCGACGAGGGGAGCCCTTCCGCGTGACTCAGCCCGACCTCGCCGTACTCATTGCCAAGGTGCGTCTCAAGAATCCGATCCTGACGGCCTCGGGCACCTGCGGCTACGGGCGCGAGTACGCTCCGTTTCTCGATATGAACCGGCTCGGGGGTTTCACGACCAAGAGTGTGACCCTGAGGCCGCGCAAGGGCAACGCGCCTCAGCGGATCGTGGAGACGCCGGGCGGCATGCTCAACGCCATCGGGCTGGCAAACGTCGGGCTGGATGAGTTCATGAAGTCAAAGGCGCCGGAGGCCGCGGCGCTCGGTCCCGCGGTGTTTGTCAACGTCGCAGGGCACAGCCTGGAGGAATACGTCGAGGTGTGTCGCGTCATCGACACCGCCGACGGCCTTGCGGGTATTGAACTGAATGTCTCGTGCCCAAACGTCAAAGACGGCCTCACGTTTGGGACCGATCCCGCGCTGCTGAAGGAACTGGTGTCGGCGGTGCGGTCGGTGGTGAAGCGCGGCGTGTTGATGGTGAAGCTGTCGCCCAACGTGACGGACATCACGGCGACGGCGCGGGCGGCGATTGACGGCGGGGCGGATGCGCTCACGATGATCAACACGTTCGTCGGCATGAAGATCGACATTCGAACAGGCCGGCCGGTGCTGGCGAACGGATCGGGCGGCGTGAGCGGTCCGGGGATCAAGCCGATGGCGATTCACATGGTTCATCGGGTCTATCGCGAAGTCGCGCGGGATGCGGGCGTGCCGATCGTCGGCATGGGCGGGGTGCGGTGCTGGCAGGACGCGGTGGAGTTCATGCTCGCAGGCGCGACGGCGGTGGCGGTCGGTACGGCGCTCTTCGCGCATCCCGACGCGCCGATGCGGATCGTTGATGGGCTGGAGAAGTATCTGATGGAACGCGGAATGAAGTCGGCATCGGAGCTGATCGGCGCAGCGCATCGACCGGGTGGCGGCTGATAGTTTAGCCCAGCTCCGTCAGGAGCAGGGTGACAGCGATGCGGCGGTCAAATGGAGAGGCGACCCCGGCGGCGAAGCACTCAACCATGCGGATGAATCCACGGGCGAAAGTTGTGCTTGATGCGCGTATCGACTCCGCGGCCGCCGTCGCCCTGACGGGCGTCGGCTAAACGGGGCGGTTCGCGGCTTCTCTCGCATGCATCGCTGCCCCGTCAGGCGGCGGCTAGTCGGGAAGCGTCCTAGTCGTCGAACCCGATGATTCGACGTTTCTTCTTTGATCCGGCGCCCGGGTCGTTCGAGAGGCGCGTCTCAATCTCATGACTCTTCTTGCGCTTGTCGGCGGGGCGATCAGCCTCTCCGGCAGTCCGATTTGAAGCGCCGGCGGAGTTCTGTCGCTGATCATTGCCGTTTGTACCTGCGGAGGACTTTCGTCTCGCGCCGGGGCCGCTCCTCGATCGATCCGTTCGAGAACGCCGGGGTTTGTTCACGCCGCTCTCGGCGCTGAATTCCCCGGACTCGCCGCCGGATTCCACGCACTTTTTCAGATATGCGACCTCATCGGGCAGGAGCGGCCGAACCGCCGCCACGGGCAGCTTGCGAATGTCAATTCGCCCCAGGGCGACGCGGATCATGTGCTTGACCTTCATCCCGTGCTTGGCGAGCACCCGTGGAATCTCGCGTTGCAGCCGATCATGTGACGAGACTTCGAGAATCGTGCGCTGGCGGTCGCCGTGCACCACCTTGACGACCATCGGCGATATCCGGCCTTCCGAGAGGCGCATCCCCTGCCGAAGCGCGGCCAGCGCGTCGGGTTCAACGGCGCCCTTGACTTCGACGCGATAGACCTTGGCCGGCCCGCGGCGCGGATCGGCGATAGCGCGTGCCAGATCCTTGTCATTCGTGAGCAGCACCAGGCCGGCGCAGTCGGGCTCGGTGCGGCCGACGGGATGAACCCGCTCGGGGATTCGGCTGATCAGCGGAGCGATGGTCTTTCGTCCTTCGAGATCGGATTCGTGGGTGTGGTATCCGGGCGGCTTGTTCAGAATGAAGTAGACGATGCGTGCGGCGCGGATCGGCTTCTTCTTCACCGTGATTCGATCCACCTCGGGATCAACGAACAGGGGCAGGGTGTCGCGGACGTGGGCATTCACGCGGACGTGGCCTTCCTCGACGAGTTGTTCACATTCGCGCCGTGAGCCGAAACCGGCGGCCGCGAGTATCTTCTGTATGCGTTCCAACGCCATCCGCGAAAACCTCCAAACCGTAAAGGTTATCCCGGCGGCGGGTTTCCCGCGACATCGAAGCGTGATCGGTCCTGCCTTTTCGGTCGTTGGTCGGCGCCGTGATGGGCGATCTTGACACGTTTTCGACGCGGCGCTACCGTTGCGGCTCACGTTTTGAACAAGAAACCAAGGGGCGATTCAGGTATGTCTAAGAGCGGAAAGCCGCCGGCGGTGGCTCTCAAGGGCGTATGGAGCGACGAGGCGCTGATCATTCGCGGGGGCAAGGGCGTCATCGACGGCGTCGCGGCCAGGCGGGCCCGGGTGCTGCCAGACGAACGCGGCCGGCTGGGGGAAATCCTTCGAGCCGACGATCCGTGGTTTCAAAAGTTCGGACAGGTGTACTTCACGACGACTTTTCCCGGTGTGGTCAAGGCCTGGCATTTTCATAAGCTGCAAACGGACCATTTCTACTGCCTCCGCGGAACGGTAAAGCTTGGACTGTACGACGCCCGTGATGCATCCCCGACGCGCGGCGAGGTCAACGAGGTCTATCTCAGCGAGCATCGGCCAGCGCTGGTGCGAATTCCGCCCGGGGTCTATCACGGCTGGATGTGCGTCTCGGACGTCGAGTCCATCGTCGTCAATGTGACGACCGAGTGCTACAACTACGCGTCGCCGGATGAGTTTCGCGCCCACCCGCATGACAACGAGATTCCCTATGTCTGGTCGCGGCAGGATGGTTGAAGGACCGGCTGCGCACGACTGTTTCTGAAACAACGCCTTTCGGGCGGCCGGGGGATCTTGGGCTGGGCCCCCAATGGCTGCCGGGGCGCCCCGCGATCCGCGCCGAGGCATTGGGGTCGGGGGGCGTTCAACTTTGAAGGAGGTTTCGCGTGTCACGAGTGCAGAATCGATCGTTGATCAGTGCGGCGGTGGCAATCGGTCTGGCTGCGGTCGCCGGGTGTTCGCCGTCCGGCAGCTTCAAGATCACGGCGGTGCCGGAGGATCAGACGCTTCGCGAACAGGTGGTCTCGCGGGCGAAGGGATTCGTCAGCGATCGCGTCGCGATCATCGACATTTCCGGCGTGCTCATGAACGCGCACGAGCCGGGTCTCTTCTCCGAGGGTGAACACGTCGTGTCACTCGCCGTCGAGAAGCTGGAGATGGCCGCGAATGATTCGCGCGTGAAGGCGGTCGTGCTTCGAATCAACTCCCCCGGCGGATCGGTGACGGCCAGCGATACGCTCTACCAGGAGATTCTGGCGTTCAAGAAGACGACCGGGAAGCCGGTGGTGGCGTTCTTCCAGGATGTCGCGGCCAGCGGTGGTTACTACCTGGCGTGTGCGGCTGACGAGATTATGGCCCAGCGATCGACGGTGACCGGATCGATCGGCGTGATCATGCAGATGCTGGATTTTTCCGGCGGCATGGCGAAATTAGGAATTTCCTCGGACGCGATCGTATCCGGCTCATTCAAGGACTCCGGATCGCCCCTGCGAAACATGCGCCCCGAGGAGCGAAAGCTGTTCCAGGCGATGGTGGACGGGTTCTACGCCCAGTTCGTGGATGTCGTGGCGGCGGGGCGGCCCAATCTGACCCGGGATCAGATCGTAAAGCTGGCTGACGGCAGGGTTTATCTCGCCCAGCAGGCCTTGGAACAGGGTCTGGTGGACGGCATCGGAACCATCCATGATGCGCTCGCGTCGGCCATGAAACGGGCGGGAATAAACCGGGCTCACGCAGTGATATATCACAGGCCGCTGGCATGGACGCCGAATGTCTACGCACAGTCCCCCGGGGCCCCCAGCGCGGGTCCGACGGTGAATTTGATTAACGTGGAATTGCCATTTGACTGGACATTGAGGCCGAAATTCATGTACATTTGGGACTGTCGTTCATGAATCTTCGCGCCAGCGTTTTCGACGGTAACCGGCGTCTTTGCCGGGATCTACAGCGATCTATCTGATCGCGACAACCGTAGAAATGCTGGCGACCCAGTGGAGTGGAGATTCCTCTTCGGTACCGGTTAACGACAGGTCGTCTGGGAGCGGTCAACATGCCGCTGCAAGTGAGATGTCAATCATGCGAGCGAACCCTCGTCCTGGAACAGGTGTTCCAGGGCGCGCACTGCCTTTGCAAGCATTGCCGGCATCTCGTTGAAGTTCACCGACAGACCGCTGTCACCCGTCGAACCGGAAATCGTCCTGCTCATCCCCCGCGCGTCACCGCAATCGATTCGAATTACGTCGAACCGCTGCCCAGTCGTCGGGTTTCTCCGGCGCCCGGCCGGCGAGCGGCCTTCGGCTGGATTACCTCGCGAGTCAGCGTCCACCGAATCGCAGCAGGCTTTTCGATTGTCCTGGCCGTCCTGATCGGCATGGTGGTCTGGACGAATACCGGCGACGACAAGCGGGCCTTGCGACCGACGTACAACTGGGATTTCGCGGATGCGGGCGGCGAAGCGGCGTCGGACTCGAAAGGCGTCGTCCTCGCGTCGGCCAACCCCCGGGCAGCGATTCTTCGGAATGACCCGCTGTCGTCCTATTTCGGCGTTCCGCTTACGGGCAGCACCATCGGCTACGTGATCGACTGCGACGCGACCATGGCGCCGTACATCGACAAGCTCGCAGTCGTCACCAACTCGGTCAACTCGTTCCCGCCGCAGGGTTCGGTCAAGTTCGGCATCGTTCAGGCGATCGACGATCCCGACGGCTCCGAGCTCTATGTCGTTTATGAGCCCGGCACGGACCTGGCCGGCGCCAAAACGGTGCTGCATACCCGTCTCGCTTCCGGGCAGACCGATCTGCCACGGGCCTTCGGCGTCACCGAGGGTTGGTATTCGGATGAATTGTTCCTCGTCCTGGCGAAGCCGGTTTCGGAGACCGAAGTGGATCGCCTGACGCAGTTGGCCCAGCAGTCCGGCGCGGTGACCCACGTCATCGCTTTCGGCAGCGCCGCCGGCCAGCAAGGGCTGTCCCGCATTGCCGAATCGACCTCGGGCCAGTTCGTGCCGGTTTCGGATGAACTGCTCGACGCGCTCGTCGCCAAGTACGATGCACTCGCGGATCAGCCCGAGTAAGTGCAAGACTGCTTCCCACCGCTTTAATCAACTCTGCGAATCGCCAGCATTCCAGTCTTTCTGGTTGACCGTGGCTTTCGAGGCCGGTTTCATGCCGTTCTGCCGATCTATGATCATGTGCGGCGACTGCCCGCCCGGTTCGCAGGGAAGCGACCCACCGCGCGGCGAGGTCGCACGCGATCTGGAGACATGAAACGCGACATGACGGTTCTCAGTTCGCTCATCACGCTCAGTCTCATCACATCTTCGCATGACCTGACGGCTGCGACGGTTGAAATGCCGCCCGAGCCGGCCGATGTCCGCAACCCGGCCGAGCCAGGCGATGGCGGTGGCCCGGCTGACCGCGCGGAGACGACCTACGTCAACGCGTCGTTCGAAGCGGCCGAGGCGCGGAAGAAGGCCCGCGACCGCGCGGCGCGCTCGGACTGGGCCGGCGCGGCGGCGGCGTTTCAGGAACTCTCAGAGAAGTACGGCGACCAATTGTTCAAGATCGGCGCGAACCGCTACGTGGGCGTTCGGCGGCAGGTATCCGCGGAGATCGCGGCGTGGCCGACGGCCGGGGTTGAAGCCTATGAAGCCGTGTTCGGCGCGATCGCCGCGGATCAGTTGCGTTCAGCGCTGAGGACGGCCGACCCCGCGCGACTCGCGGCGGTGGCCGAGCGGTATTTTGCGACGTCGGCCGGCGCATCGGCGCTCGACGCGGCCGCCGAGTCGGCCATCGAGCGCGGAGACTTTGCGACCGCGGAGGAGTGGTATGCCAGGCTCTTGACGCTGCATCCGGCGCGCGAATCGTCAGGTCCGCAGTGGCGGGTGAAGCGGGCGCTCTGCCAGGCGTGGATGGGTGAGCCCGCGGCGCTCAAGGCGCTGGCTGCCGCGCCAGACGATGCGGCAATGGAAGTGCGCGTCACCTGGGGCGGTAAGGATCGAACGCTGGGCCGATTCGCCCGTGAGATGGCCGACGAGATTCAGAACACGTTGTCGAGTGGGGGCTCGGCGCGGGCTGCGAAGGCGCCGGCAGTCTCGATGTTCGGTGGCGGCGCGGAACGGCTGGGCTTCTTCGATACGACCGCGGTGCCGGAGGCAAGGCTCTGGCGGGCTTCGCTCGCGGAACCTGAGGACTCCTCGAGTGACCCTGAATTCGATTCAACCGAGTCGGCCGTTCACATCCGCGCCGTGCAGAGCGGCCGGCTTCTCGGCTCCGTTCCTGCATTTGGCGACGGAAAGGTCTTTATCGCTGACGCGATCGGCGTGCGGGCCTTCGCCGTCGGCCGATCGGAATCCGCGGAGTGGGAATATCGCGTCACCGGCGCCCCGAGCCGAACGACAGGATGGATCGGCGAAGACGAACCACCGGAGCAGTTCACCGCGCTTTACGCCGACGGGCGCGTCTATGCGGCGGTCATGCTGCCGTCGGGAAACGATCCCACCGGCGAAGGCGAAAGTGAAGGCGAAGATCGCATCGCGGCGATCGTGTGTCTCGACGCCGGCGACGGTCGACTCATCTGGCGGCGCGAGGTGAACTCGCTTGGAACGTCATTCGAGGAGATCTCGCTCGACGGCGCGCCGATCCTTCATGCGGGCCGGCTCTTCACCGTGGCGCGGCGCAGAAAGGGGTTCGGCTTCGAGGCGTGTTTGCTGCTCTGTCTTGAGCCCGCCGACGGCCGCCTCCTCTGGAGCACGCACGTCGGCGAGGCGGCGACGGGCAGTTACGGCTACACACATCCGACGCGCGCCCATCCGGCGGCGTTCGGCGATCGGGTGTTCGTCAACTCGAATCTGGGCACGGTGGCCGCGGTCTCCGCGTCGACGGGCAGCGTTGAATGGCTGATGACATACTCCTCGCGATTCGCTGACGAAGGCGAAGCCGTGTGGCCGACGCGATTCGGCCAGCCGATCCGGTCCTGGCAGTATCAGCCGGCAATGGTCTGGAACGACGCCGTCGTGTGTGCGCCGATGGACCTGGAAGAGCTTCTCATTCTGAATCGAGGCGATGGCGCGATTGTTCGCCGCGTGCGGCTCGAGCGGCTTTTCAATCCGGAGTCGATTCTCGGCGTGCATGGCAGGTACCTGTACGCCGTCGGCGGGCAGGTCGTCTGCTTCGATCTCGAACGCGGTGAAGTCAAATGGCAGCGTCCGCTGGCGGAAGGGCGATTGTTCGGCCGCGGCGCGGTTGCGTCGAACGGTGTCTATGTTCCGACGCCGGCCGCACTCTTGCGCTATCCGCTCGACGGCGGCGGCGCGACGCGTTTTCACTGGCGGATCGAGGAGGCGGGCAATCTGCTTCCGCTGGATGATCAGATTGTTTCGGCGGGCGCCGATGTGGTCTCGGGTTTCATCGCGAAGAACGAAGCGTACGACCGGCTGGAGCGGCGGGTTCGCGATCACGCCGAGGGCGATCCTTCGGCCGTTCTCGCCCTCGCGGAACTGGCGTTTTCAACCGGCGACGACGAGCGCGGACTGTCAGAATCGCGGGCCGCGTTCGAAATCGCGATGAAGGCGCGGGCAGCGGGTGACGAAGCGATGATCCGTCGATTGTTCCCCCGGCTGATGCGGTTCTCGGAACTGATCACGGAGGATCCGAAGCCGGACGCCACCGGGCAGAAGGGAACCGTTGCCCGCGAGCGACTCACAACCGCTGATTCACTGATGCGGCTCGCCGGCGGTTGCGCGACGGACGCGGCCAGCCAGATCGAATTCCGATTTGTGTCAGGAAGACTCGGGCTGATTCGTGAGGACGCGCGGGCGGCGAT